>JAZBPF010000574.1:0-2491 GCA_036351515.1 Pseudomonadales bacterium
ACAGAGCAGGTGCATGCAGGTGTGCATGCGCATGTGCCGATGGCGGCGCTCCCAGTCGATGCGCGCCTGCACGACCTCGCCGACCGCCGGCAGGGGCGATCCGGGCTCGAGGACATGGAGCAGTTCCGCGCCCTCGCCCTTCACCGTGTCGACGACGCGCAGGGCTTCCCCCGAGGCGCGCTCGAGGACGCCGCTGTCGCCGGGCTGACCGCCACCCCGCGCGTAGAAGACGGTCCGGTCGAGGACGACGCCGTGCTCGTCCGCGGAGACGACCCGGGCCTCCGTCTCCTTCAGGTACGCGTCCCGCTCGTAGAGCCGTTCGGTCATACCTCCTCCTGGGGATCGGTCCGCGTCACGCGCCAGTAGTCCACAGCGCGACGTCGAACAGCGCGAATGGCGCGCCGGCGAAGCACAGCGACCGGGCGAGCCCGACCCCGGCCCAAGAGCATGCGGTATGGCCCGCGTGGGACCCCACGAAGCTCCGGGCCGCGGCGCCGCTCGCGGTCCGATCCGCCCCTCGACCGACGCAGGCGAGCGTCCGAAGCACGAAGATCGCGACGGACTCGTTCCTGTTGCCGACCATCCGCAAGGCCCGGAACAGGGGGCTTGCCGGCTCGAAGGGCACCAATGCGACCGGCGCGGGCCGACGGTGGATCCCGCATACGTCCGCGACGGACAACTGCACCCGCATCAGGCCCGCCATGGCCAGCCAAGCGTTCACGGCGATGCGGTAGGTACCGCACAGTTCGGTGCCACGAGCCGGTTCGTCCCGTTGGAACCGCGCGAGCGTAACCCGGCGGGCTGGTATCGGGCATCCACCCTGGCGCTCCGCGCGGCGACCTTGGTCGCGTGCGCCGGTCACGACCCATCCGAACCCTAGGGGCGAACCCCGCAGTCGCCGTCACGCACCATGCCGGAGCGTCCAGCGATGGAAATTCGTTCGCGATTTCCGATCATTTCATTCGGACAAGGCGAATGTTCACCGCGCATGCCCTGCGGCATCTTCCGCCCGGAGCCCATCAGGGAGTGCACCCATGACACCGCTGCCGACCACCATTCAGATTCCTGGTCCGGATGGCACGTGGATCGATCTGCTCGCAAGGCGTTCTCGTGGTCCGCTCACCCCCGCCGAGCACACCCTCGTGCGCGGCCTGCCCGTCTCGCTGAGCTACGACCCCGTGCAGGAGGGATGGCTCCCGGCAGGAGTCTTCGACGACCTGGTCACCGATACGACGAACGATCGACCGGATTCTCGGCTGGCCATCGTCTGCCGCACGCTGCTGGAGGCTGCTGCTGTCGCAGCGCTCGCCAGGATCGAACAGCGGGACGCCCAGCCCGAGCAAGTCGTCGAGGAGCTGTGGGAGCTGGCGAACACCCTGGTCTCCCGCTACGGCCATGCCTCGGATCCCAGCCGCCAGCTGGAGGCGCACGAGGCCACTCAGCTTCGGGCAGCGGAAATCGTGGGCACCTGGCTCACCTCTCGGCCCGTTCTCCAGGAACGCAGGGATCGGCTGGCCCGCACCCATTCCGGCTATCGCCTTCGCCCCTGGTCCACCGACGACGCCCCCCGCTTCGTCGAACTGCTCGACGACCCGCGCGTGTGGGAACATCTTCCCGAAGCCTATCCGGATCCGCTCACGGAAGAGATGGCTCGAAATCTCATCGAGATCTCGAACCGTGGAGAACACCACATCGTGCGCGCGATCGAGCGAAACGGTGCGGTCGTCGGACAGATTCGCCTGAGTCGCCAGGGGGCTCACGTCCGTCCTTTCGTGGACGCAGAGATCAGCTACTGGTTGGGCGTTCCATACTGGGGCCAGGGAATCGCGAGTGACGTGATCCCGCTGTTCACGTCGCAGTGTTTCGAGCAGACGCGCGTGCAGTCCATCTTCGCCCGGGTCGCCGATGCCAATACGGCCTCCGGCCGGGCGCTCGAGAAATCCGGGTACCACTACCTAGGGGCGCACTACTCCGAGTTGAAACAGGAGCCCGAGATGCGCACTTATCGGAGCTTTCGCGCGGAATGGGCTCTCCTGGACGCGCAGCATCGCGTGCCCGGCGCCGCCGGCGGTGCCGAAGGAACCCTCGCCGAGACCTTCGGCGGCATTCGCGCTGCGTCGAGAGCTTAGGCGCGATCGCGGGCGGGGACGCCGGGACCTCGGAGCGATTCCGGGCGACCCCGGCCGTTTCCCCCCCCCGCTTCACCGATCGTATCGGGCGGCAGGCAGGATTCGACCAGGATGAACTCGGGGAGCGCACGCTGGCGGAGCGGGCTATCGTGCGCCGAGCTTCGTTCCGTGCCTCGGGTGCCCGAGCCCGGTCATGTCCCCAGAAGCTGAGCGTCCCTCGCTCGCGGACCGCCGGATCTTCCCAGACGAATCGTTCTCTCGAACCGGATCGAGCGAACGGCATCCCGGAGCTCGCATCCAACCTGCCCCGCGTTGAGTGCCCCCGCCCCTTCTGCGAGACTTCGCCGCCAGTCCGGGACCGG
>JAZBPF010000575.1:0-2167 GCA_036351515.1 Pseudomonadales bacterium
GAGGCCGGGAACGCCCGCCGGTGGCACGATCGATGCAATCGATTCGAGGCGGCGCTGCAGCCGAGCCAGGCGCCGCGCGCGAGAGAGGACCTCGGCGAAGGCGCCGGTCGCGCCGCCGAGCGCGTCGCGCGCGGGCCGGGGTCCGTCGTCAGCCATAGAAGAAGAGGCTCCCGTGAAGAAACTCGCCAGACTCGGAGCACAGCCCGTCGACCTGGTCATCATGCTCGATGCCCGGGTGGGACGCGAGCTGCGCTACTCGGTGACCCCCCGGCGCTGCGCCGCGATCCTCGCGCTCGTCCTGACCGTGGCCATGGCCGGTGGCTGGGGCCTGCGGGCCCTCACGGTCGACTCGATGGACACGGAGCTGGTCGAAGGCTGGACGGGCACGCTCGAGGCCCAGGAGGCGGAGCTGGAGCGGGTCCGGCACGAGGCCGAGACCACCCTCGGCGCCCTCACGCGCCGCTTCGCCGAGCTGCAGGCCCGGCTCGTGCGCATGGAGGCCCTCGGCGAGCGGGTGGCCACGGTCGCCGACGTGGATTCGGAAGAGTTCGACTTCTCGCGCGTGCCGGGCCTCGGCGGACCCGAGGAGAGCGAGGTCGAGCCCGTGGTGCCCTTCGATCCCCCGTCCTTCGTCACGCTCGTCGAGGAGCTCTCGGACCAGATCCTGGCACGGCACCAGCAGCTGGAGGTGCTCGAGACCATGCTCGACGAACGTCGCTTCGTGGAGGAGGTCTCTCCGGCCGGGCGTCCCATCGCACGGGGCTGGATGTCCTCGCCCTTCGGCCGGCGCGTCGACCCGATCCGCGGCGGCATGGCCTGGCACGGCGGCGTCGATTTCGCCGGTCCGGCCGGCTCGGACGTGCTCGCGGTGGCCGGCGGCGTCGTCACCTGGTCCGGGGAACGCTACGGCTACGGCAACCTCGTCGAGATCACCCATGCCAACGGCTACGTGACGCGTTACGGCCACAACGCGACGCTGAAGGTCACCGTGGGTGACACGGTGCGCAAGGGCGACGTGATCGCCGCCATGGGTTCCACGGGTCGTTCCACGGGCCCGCACGTCCATTTCGAGGTGCTCAAGGACGGCAAGCGCGTGAATCCCGCGCGCTACGTCGCCCGCGGGCGCTGAACGTCCTCGACGCGGGCGCTCCCCTGCTGCGCGCCCCCCGGTCACGGACCCGTACCCGCCCGCGGGTGCCCGGTCCGGCGCCGGAGCGGGTACACTCCGCAGCTGTCGCGGAACCCGGCAGCCCCGGCCGCGTCGAAGAGTCCGGGCACCCTCCCGGGTGCCTCCATTCGCAAGCGACCTCGGAGAGAACGCGTCGCCGTCGGTTCCCGGGAACCGCCCCGCCGCCGCTGCCATGATCGGAAGACTCTTTCGCGCCATCGTCCCCTCCAAGAACACGCGGGAACTCCGCCGCATGGGCCGGCTCGTGCGCCGGATCAACGAGCTCGAGGAGGAATTCGGAGCGCTCGACGACGCGGCCCTCGCGGCGTGCACACTGCGCTTCCGGGAGCGCCTGGAGGCCGGGGAGACGCTCGACGCGCTCCTGCCCGAGGCCTTCGCCGCGGTCCGCGAGGCGGCGCGCCGGTCCCTCGGCCTGCGGCACTTCGACGTGCAGCTCCTCGGGGGGATCTCTCTCCACGAAGGCCGGATCGCCGAGATGCGCACGGGGGAGGGCAAGACCCTCGTCGCCACGCTGCCGGTCTACCTCAACGCCCTGACCGGCGAGGGCGTCCACGTCGTCACCGTGAACGACTACCTCGCCCGCCGCGATGCGGACTGGATGCGCCCGGTCTACGAGGCGCTGGGCATGACCGTCGGCGTCATCGTCTCGGGCCAGGACTCGGAGTCCAAGCGGGCTGCCTACGCCGCGGACATCACCTACGGGACGAACAACGAGTTCGGCTTCGACTACCTGCGCGACAACATGGCCTTCACCCTCGAGGACAAGCTGCAGGGCGAACTGGCCTTCGCCATCGTCGACGAGGTGGACTCGATCCTCATCGACGAGGCGCGCACGCCACTGATCATCTCCGGTGCCTCGGAGGACAGCTCGGAGCTGTACAAGCGCATCAACACGCTGATCCCGCGGCTGCGGGCGGCGACCGAGGAAGACGCGGGCCACTACAGCGTCGACGAGAAGGCGCGGCAGGTCGAGCTCAC
>JAZBPF010000576.1:0-7328 GCA_036351515.1 Pseudomonadales bacterium
CGCTCTGCGCTTGCGCGCTCGCGGCACTCACCGTCTACGACATGTGCAAGGCCGTGGAGAAGGGCATGCGCATCGGGCCCGTGGAGCTCCTCGAGAAGCGCGGCGGCCGCTCCGGGGAGTGGGTCCGGGGCGGGGAGACGCCGTGAGCGCGCTGCGCGTGCGCTACTTCGCCGCCCTGCGCGACGCCCTCGGCCGCGAGGAGGAGTGGGTCCCGGTCGAAGGCGAAGGCCTGTCGCTCACCGCGCTCCGCGACCGGCTCGCCGAGCGGCACGGCGAGGCGGCGGGCGCGCTGGCCGCAGTGGGGGTGCGCGTGGCCGTGAATCAGCGCTTCGCGGAGTCCGCCGACCCCTGGCTCGCGCCCGGGGACGAGGTCGCGTTCCTGCCGCCGGTCACCGGAGGCTGAGGTGCGACCGGAGATCCGCGTCGCGCCCGAGGACTTCGACCTGGGCGAGGAGTACGCCGCGCTGCGCCGACGGGCACCCGCGGCGGGGGCCGTGGCTGCCTTCGTGGGCTGCGTGCGCGATCTCTCCGACGCCGGCGAGGTCGAGGTCCTCGAGCTCGAGCACTATCCGGGCATGACCGAGCGCAGCGTCGCCGCGGTGGCCGACGAGGCCGCGCGTCGCTGGCCCCTCGACGCCCTGACCGTCGTGCACCGGGTGGGTCGTCTCGGCCCGGCGGAGCAGATCGTCCTCGTGCTCGCGGCGAGCGGGCACCGCGAGGCCGCCTTCGACGCGGCCCGCTTCGTCATGGACTACCTCAAGACCCGCGCCGTGTTCTGGAAGCGCGAGCGCGGTCCCGCCGGGGACCGCTGGATCGAGTCCCGGGCTTCGGACCACGCGGCCGCGGCGGCGTGGCGGGATTCCGCGGAGGACGCTCCGGAGCGTTGAGCGGCTGCGCTGCCCAGCGCCCCGGTGCGAGGCCCTCGAGCGTGAAGGGGCCGACGCGCGTACGGACCAGACGCAGCACCGGTGCGCCCACGGCGGCGAGCATGCGCCGGACCTGGCGGTTCCGACCCTCCTCCAGCACCAGCTCGACCCAGCCGGTCTCGCGTCCGGGCCGCGGCTGCGGCGGCGGATCGCGCGCAGGCAGCGCCGGCGCCGGCACCCGCCGTGCCGCGCGGGCCCGCGCCGGCCCGTCGCGGAGCGTGACGCCGGCGACCAGGGCCTCGAGGCCGGCCTCGTCCGGGGGCGTCTCCACGAAGGCGAGGTAGGTCTTGGCCATGCCCCCGGCGGGCGAGGCGATCCGGGCCTGCAGGGCCCCGGAGTCCGTGAGCAGCAGCAGGCCCTCGGAGTCGCGGTCCAGGCGCCCGGCCGGGTAGACGCCCGGAACGTCGACGAGCGACGCGAGCGTGTCGCGCCCGGCGCGGTCCGTGAACTGGGAGAGCACCCCCCAGGGCTTCCAGAGGCGGATCAGCGTGGCCACGGGCACCGCCGCGTCGTCCGGTAGGCCGGAGCAGGCGCCCGGCGGGCGCCGGTGCAGCGCCGGCGACGGGTCACGCCGTGCGGCTCCTGCCCGACCTTCGCGGGAAGACGACCCGGTCGACGATCGCGCACTGCGTGCGCTTCCCACGGCAGCGTGCTCCGCGATCGCCGCGCGTCGGCCACGACGCCCGTGGGAAGCCGACGCAGTCGGCGAACGCGGTCTCCCCGGGTCTCCAGCGGGGCGCTCGCGAGCAACTTCCTTCGGCGGCGATCGCGCACTGCGTGCGCTTCCCACGGGGGCGGGCACCGCGATCGTCGCGCGTCGGCCACGACGCCCGTGGGAAGCCGACGCAGTCGGCAAACGCGGTCTCCCCGGGTCTCCAGCGGGGCGCTCCGGGACGACGGCCTTGCGCGACGCTCGCGCACTGCGTGCGCTTCCCACACGGGCGGGCACCGCGATCGCCGCGCAGCGGCCACGACGCCCGTGGGAAGCCGACGCAGTCGGCGATCGCCCGCATCCCCCGCGGCGCAGGGGCCGGCACCCGTCCTCGCCGGAGGGGCGGTGATATACTCCGCGCGCCTCGCCAGGCGGGTCGGGGGGCGGCCCGCGGTGCGCGGGTCCGCGGGATCCGCCGGTCGCCGTCCTCGGGCGCACGCGTCGCGTCGCCCCGATCTCCGGCTCTCATTCCAACCCTTCAGGGAGTTCTCCATGTCCTATCAGCACATCAAGGTCCCGGCGGACGGCGAGAAGATCACCGTCGCCGACGACCTGTCGCTGAACGTGCCGGATCGGCCGATCATCCCCTTCATCGAAGGCGACGGCATCGGCGTCGACATCACGCCGGTCATGATCAAGGTCACCGACGCGGCCGTCGAGAAGGCCTACGGCGGCAAGAAGTCGATCGCCTGGATGGAGGTCTACTCCGGGGAGAAGTCCCTCGAGGTCTACGGCGAGGACCAGTGGCTGCCGGCGGAGACGCTCGAGGCCATGCGCGAGTTCGTCGTGGGCATCAAGGGGCCGATGACGACGCCCGTGGGCGGCGGGATCCGCTCCCTGAACGTGGCCCTGCGCCAGGAACTCGACCTCTACGTCTGCCAGCGGCCGGTGCGCTGGTTCACGAACGTCCCGAGCCCCGTGAAGAACCCCGGCGCCGTGGACATGGTGATCTTCCGCGAGAACACGGAGGACATCTACGCGGGCGTCGAGTACCAGGCCGACACCCCCGAGGCCGCCAAGCTCCTGAAGTTCCTGCAGGAGGAGATGGGGGTCTCGAAGATCCGCTTCCCGCAGCACGTCGGCCTCGGCATCAAGCCGATCTCCGAGGAAGGCACGAAGCGCCTCGTGCGCAAGGCCATCCAGTACGCCCTCGACGAGCACCGCCCTTCGGTGACGATCGTGCACAAGGGCAACATCATGAAATTCACCGAGGGGGCCTTCAAGGACTGGGCCTACGAGCTCTCCGTGGAGGAGTTCGGTGCGGAGCCCCTGGACGGCGGCCCCTGGCACGTGATCCGCCGCGACGGCGCGCCCGACGTCGTCATCAAGGACGTGATCGCCGACGCCATGCTCCAGCAGGTGCTCACGCGCCCGGACGAGTACAGCGTCATCGCCACCATGAACCTGAACGGCGATTACCTCTCCGACGCCCTCGCGGCCCAGGTGGGCGGCATCGGCATCGCCCCCGGCGCCAACATCGGCGACCGCGTGGCCATCTTCGAGGCGACCCACGGCACGGCGCCGAAGTACGCCGGTCAGGACAAGGTGAATCCCGGCTCGCTGATCCTCTCCGCGGAGATGATGCTCCGGCACCTCGGCTGGACCGAGGCGGCGGATCTCGTGCTCCGGGGCATGGACGGCGCGATCGCCGAGAAGAAGGTCACCTACGACTTCGAGCGGCTGATGGAGGGCGCGACGCTCCTGAAGTGCTCCGAGTTCGGCGACGCGATCATCGCCCGCATGGGCTGAACGGGACGCCCGGGCGGCCTGCGCCGTCCGGGCACCCGCCCCGGGGCGTCGCCCCGGCCGCGGGATGCGCGGCGCTCAATCCCCCGAGAAGTCCTCCGCGTAGCCGGCGGCGTGCACCGCCCCGGCCGCCGCCCGGCCCGTGTGCAGGCCCCCGTCGGGCTCGGCCGCGGTCTCCTGCTCCCGCGCCCGCACGTTGATCGCGTGAAAGCCCTTGTCACCCTTCTGGGTGTCGTAGTGCACGGCCTGGCCGGCCTTGAGGGTCTTGTAGCCGTCCATCTGGATGGACGAGTAGTGGACGAACAGGTCCTCCCCGCCGCCTTCGGGCAGGATGAATCCATAGCCCTTGGCGTTGTTGAACCACTTCACGGTTCCCGTCTTCATGACGCACCTCCCCGCGCGCTGACGGCTTGCGTCCTGCGGATCGGGCGGGCGGAGGGTGTTCGTACTTGGTATAGGTGTCTGCCGGCCCGCCCCGACGATGACCGCAGGTTCCTCCCCAGCCGGAATGTGACCACAGGCGCGGAACGAGTCAAGCTGTCGTGACGGTGGGCTCCGGGAGCGGACGGAAGCCGTCTGGTCTTGAATCCGCCGTCGTGGGTATCATCTCTCTCATCGGGTGAGCGCCGCCGACGCGGATGGTTCCCCAGGCAGGAGTGTCAGATGTCGCTCAGGAAGCAAGCCGTTCGCTGCAGCGGGGCGGACGACGACGCTACGGGCGATCGCGAGGAGGGCGGCGGTCTCGCCACCCAGACGGCGAAGCCCAAGCTCAAGCGCCCGCCGCTCTACAAGGTGATCCTGCTGAACGACGACTACACTCCGATGGAGTTCGTCGTCCACGTCCTCGAGCGCTTCTTCGGGATGAACCGCGAGAAGGCCACGCAGGTCATGCTCGCCGTGCACACCACGGGCAGTGCCGTCTGCGGCATCTTTCCCCGCGACGTCGCCGAGACCAAGTCCGAACAGGTCAATCGGTGCGCGCAGGAGAACAATCACCCGCTCATGTCGACCGTCGAGATGGCCGACGACTGATGACCCGCCCCCCGAGGCGCGTGGAGTAAGGCACCCATGCTCAGCAAGGACCTCGAAGTCACGCTCAACATGGCGTTCAAGGAGGCGCGGGCGAAACGCCACGAGTTCATGACCGTCGAGCACCTGTTGCTCGCGCTCCTCGACAACGCGGCGGCCGTGCAGGTGCTCAAGGCCGTCGGGGCCGACATGGACAAGCTCCGTGCCGACCTCGAGGAATTCATCGACACGACGACGCCGCTGATCCCCGCGAGCGACGGCGAGCGCGAGACGCAGCCGACGCTCGGTTTCCAGCGCGTGCTCCAGCGCGCCGTGTTCCACGTCCAGTCCTCCGGTCGCAAGGAGGTCACCGGCGCCAACGTGCTGGTGGCGATCTTCAGCGAGCAGGAGAGCCAGGCGGTCTACTTCCTCAAGCAGCAGAACATCGCCCGCATCGACGTGGTGAACTACATCGCCCACGGCATCTCCAAGGTCTCCGGCGCCGCCGAGGGCTCGGAGAGCGCACCGGAGCAGGAGGAGGAGAGCGTCGGCGGCGGCGAGCAGGCCGGCCAGTCGCCCCTGGAGAGCTTCGCCACGAACCTCAACGAGCAGGCCAAGCGCGGGCAGATCGATCCGCTCGTGGGCCGCGAGCACGAGGTCGAGCGCGTCATCCAGATCCTGTCCCGGCGGCGGAAGAACAACCCGCTGCTCGTGGGCGAGTCCGGCGTGGGCAAGACGGCCATCGCCGAGGGGCTGGCGAAGCGCATCGTCGACGGCGAGGTCCCGGACGTGGTCGAGGGCAGCGTCGTCTACTCCCTCGACCTCGGCTCGCTCCTCGCCGGCACGAAGTACCGCGGCGACTTCGAGAAGCGCTTCAAGGCGCTCCTCGCCGAACTGAAGAAGAAGGATCGCGCGATCCTCTTCATCGACGAGATCCACACCATCATCGGCGCCGGCGCGGCGAGCGGGGGCGTCATGGACGCCTCGAACCTGCTCAAGCCGCTGCTCACCTCCGGCGAGCTGCGGTGCATGGGCTCGACGACCTACCAGGAGTACCGCGGCATCTTCGAGAAGGACCGGGCGCTCTCCCGGCGCTTCCAGAAGATCGACGTGGTCGAGCCGGACGTGGAGGACACCTACCGGATCCTCAAGGGCCTGAAGACGCGCTTCGAGGACCACTTCCACATCCGCTACACGGACAAGGCGCTGCGCGCCGCGGCGGAGCTCTCGGCCCGCTACATCACGGACCGCTTCCTGCCCGACAAGGCCATCGACGTGATCGACGAGGCCGGGGCGGCACAGAAGCTGCTGCCGCCGTCGAAGCGCAAGAAGCAGATCGGTCCGGCGGACATCGAGCAGGTGGTCGCCAAGATCGCGCGCATTCCCTCGGCCCAGGTCACCACCTCCGACAAGGAGGCGCTGCGGGATCTCGACCGCAAGCTGAAGATGACCGTCTTCGGCCAGGACGAGGCCATCGACATGGTCTCCTCCGCGATCAAGCTCTCCCGGGCCGGCCTGAAGGACGACCGCAAGCCCATCGGCTCCTTCCTCTTCGCGGGACCCACGGGGGTCGGCAAGACCGAGGTGTGCCGGCAGCTCGCGCGCGTCCTCGGCGTCGAGCTCCTGCGCTTCGACATGTCCGAGTACATGGAGCGGCACACGGTCTCGCGCCTCATCGGCGCGCCCCCAGGCTACATCGGCTACGACCAGGGCGGGCTCCTGACCGAGGCCGTGAGCAAGCATCCGCACTCGGTGGTGCTCCTCGACGAGATCGAGAAGGCCCATCCGGAAGTCTTCAACCTGCTCCTGCAGGTGATGGACAACGGCACGCTCACGGACAACAACGGCCGCAAGGCGGACTTCCGCAACGTGGTGCTGATCATGACCACGAACGCCGGCGCCCAGGACATGGCCCGGGCCTCCATCGGCTTCACCGAGCAGGACAACTCGCTCGACGGCATGGAGGCGATCCGCCGCCTGTTCACGCCGGAGTTCCGCAACCGCCTCGACGCCGTGGTGCAGTTCGCGCCGCTGGCGCCGGAGATCATCACCACCGTCGTGGACAAGTTCCTCACGGAACTGCAGGCGCAGCTCGACGAGAAGCGCGTGCAGCTCGACGTGGACGAGGACGCCCGGGCCTGGCTCGCGCGCGAGGGCTACGACGAGAAGATGGGCGCCCGGCCCATGCAGCGGCTGATCCAGGAGAAGATCAAGCGCCCGCTCGCGGAGGACCTGCTCTTCGGCAAGCTGGCGGAGAAGGGCGGCGTCGTCCACGTGACCGTGGAGGACGGCGAGCTCTCGCTCGAGGTGGAGTCGGCGGTACCGGCCTGACGTCCGGGTCGCAGCCCCCCTCGAAAGACGACGCCCCGCACGGCAGCACCGTGCGGGGCGTCTTCGTTTCCGGGGTGCGGATCAGCGTTCGCGGTAGGTGATGCGACCCTTCGAGAGATCGTAGGGGGTCAGCTCGACCTTGACGCGGTCGCCGGTGAGGATGCGGATGTAGTTCTTGCGCATCTTCCCGGAGATGTGGGCGGTGACCACGTGTCCGTTGTCGAGCTCGACCCGGAACATCGTGTTCGGGAGGGTGTCGACGATCGTCCCCTCCATCTCGATCTGTTCTTCCTTCGCCATGTACTCCCGGCCTCGGTCGCACCCTCGCGGGGCGTATGGGGCGGTCCGCCCGGGAGGGGCGGCCGCGAAGCGCGCGCAATTCTGCCCCATGGTCTCCGGGGAAGCAAAGCGCAGGTCGGGGGACGGCGGGCGCTCCCGCCGGGTTTCAGCGGACGCGGACCCAGCGCTCGCCCACGCGCATCTCCAGCGGGCGGTACTCGGTCTTGTAGCGCATCTTCCGGCAGCGCTTGATCCAGTAGCCGAGGTAGAGGTTCGGCAGGCCGCGGTCCCGGGCGTGCTCGATCTGCCAGAGGATCGCGTGCACG
>JAZBPF010000577.1:0-2212 GCA_036351515.1 Pseudomonadales bacterium
GGACACGGACGTGATCGTCTTCGTGGAGGACAACGCGGAGCTCCAGCAGCAGGCCCAGCGGCTCAAGCTCGCGGCCCTCGGCCGGCTCTCCGCGAGCATCGCGCACGAGATCCGCAATCCCCTCGGCGCGATCTCCCACGCCGCCCAGCTCCTGCGCGAGTCGCCGAGCCTCGAGAAGCCGGATCTGCGTCTCACGGACATCATCCAGAGCCATTCCCGGCGCATGAACGAGGTCATCGAGAACATCCTCGAGCTCTCCCGGCGCCGCGCACCGGAGCCGCGCCGCATGGCCATGCGCGAATGGCTCGAGGAGTTCGCCGCACGCTTCCGCGAGTCCTGCGAGGCGCCCGTGTCCCTCGAGATCGTCGTGGACCCGGCCGACGTCGAGGTGCGCCTCGATCCGCGCCAGCTCGACCAGGTGCTCACCAACCTCGTCGCCAACGGCCTGCGCTACAGCGCCAAGCGCACGGGCCGGGCCTGGGTGCGCCTCGAGGGCGGCGTGGACCCGGAGACCGACCGGCCCTGGCTGCACGTGCTCGACGAGGGCGACGGCGTGCCCGATGCGCAGGCGCAGCACCTGTTCGAGCCCTTCTACACGACGGAGGAGAAGGGTACGGGCCTCGGCCTCTACATCTCGCGCGAACTCTGCGAGGCGAACCAGACCCAGCTGACCTATCGCCCCCGGGACGGTGGAGGCAGCTGCTTCCGACTACACTTTCCCCATCCCGAACGGCAGACCATCGAGAGCCCATGAGCGACAAGCGAGCGTTGATCGTCGACGACGAGCCCGACATCCGCGAACTGCTCGAGATCACGCTCGGGCGGATGGGACTCGACACCGCCAGCGCGGCGGACCTCGCGCACGCGCGCACGCTCCTCGACGAGGAGGACTTCGACGTGTGCCTGACGGACATGCGCCTGCCCGACGGCAACGGCATCGACCTCGTCCGGCACATCGGCAGCACCTGCCCGGGGCTGCCCGTGGCCGTGATCACGGCGCACGGCAGCATGGACGCCGCGATCGAGGCGCTGAAGGCCGGCGCCTTCGATTTCGTCTCCAAGCCCGTGGACCTCGCCCAGCTCCGCAGCCTCGTCGACCAGGCCCTGAAGCTCGAGCCCATGACCGGCGGTGCCGGCGGTGGCGCCGACACGGTGCTCATCGGTCAGTCGAAGGCCATGCTCGACCTGCGCCGGCAGATCGCCAAGCTCGCGCGCAGCCAGGCGCCCATCTACATCTGCGGCGAGTCCGGCGCCGGGAAGGAAGTGGTCGCGCGCATGATCCACGAGCAGGGGCCGCGGGCGAGCGGTCCCTTCGTGCCCGTGAACTGCGGCGCGATCCCGAGCGAGCTCATGGAGAGCGAGTTCTTCGGGCACCGCAAGGGCAGCTTCACGGGCGCCGTGAGCGACAAGGAAGGCCTGTTCCAGGCGGCGCACGGCGGCACCCTGTTCCTCGACGAGGTGGCCGACCTGCCCCTGCCCATGCAGGTGAAGCTCCTGCGGGCGATCCAGGAGAAGGCCGTCCGCCCGGTGGGTTCCCAGCAGGAGCAGTCCATCGACGTGCGCCTGCTCTCGGCCACGCACAAGGACCTCGCACGGCTCGTGGAGAGCGGCGACTTCCGTCAGGACCTCTACTATCGCATCAACGTCATCGAGCTGCGGGTCCCGAGCCTCCGCGAGCGCAAGGGGGACATCCCGCTGTTCGCGCAGAGCATGCTCGCGCGCATGGCCGAGGAGTACGGCGGCGAGCCGCCCCGGCTTTCGGAGGAGGCCATGGCCGCCCTCGAGGGCTACGCCTTCCCCGGCAACGTCCGGGAGCTCGAGAACATCCTCGAGCGCGCCTACACGCTCTGCGAGGACGACTGCATCGAGGTCGCGGATCTCCACTTCAGTCCCGCCGCGCGCGCCGGCGCGCCCGCGAGTGGCGCGGAGGACGGCGGGGCGCCGCCGGCGCAGGCCCAGCCCGTCCAGGCGGTCGCGCCCGAGGCCCAGCACGAGCACGACGACGAGGAGCTCGCGCTCGCGACGGACGACGCCGAGCCGGCGGACCCGCTGGAGACCGGCTCCCTCGAGGACTACCTCGAGAGCATCGAACGGCGGAAGATCACCGAGGCCCTCGAGGCCACTCGCTGGAACAAGACCGCCGCGGCGAAGAAGCTCGGCATCACCTTCCGCGCGCTCCGCTACCGGCTGAAGAAGCTCGGCATGGAGTGAC
>JAZBPF010000578.1:0-2787 GCA_036351515.1 Pseudomonadales bacterium
ACCTGGAGCGACAGCAGACCCTGGTGGAGCGCGAACTCGCGCCCCGGGCCCGCCTCGACGCCGCCCGGACCGCCTTCGAGGCCGCGCTCGCCGCCGTGCAGACGGCGCGGGCGCGCGTCGGCCTCGCCGAGGACGCCCTCGACGACACGGTCCTGCGGGCGCCCTACGCCGGCGTCGTCGCGGCCCGACTCGTCGAGCCCGCGCAGCAGGTCGCGCCGGGGCGCACGGTGCTGCGCATCCAGGGCTCCGAGGCCGGCTTCGAGGTCGAGGTGGCGGTCCCCGAGACGCTCATCGGCGCGGTGGAGCGCGGTGCGGCCCACGACGTCTCGCTCCCCGCGCGGCCCGACCGCGCCTTCCGCGGCCGGGTCACGGAGATCGGGCCGGAGACGGGCGCGGCGCGGGCCTACCCGGTGATCCTCGCGCTCCTGGAGCCCGGCCCGGGCGTCCGCGCGGGCATGACCGCCGAGGTGCGGATCCCGCTTGCGGATCAGGCGCTCGACGGCGCCGTGACGATTCCCGCGAGCGCCTTCCTGCCGCTGGGGGAGGACCGGCGCGTCGCCTTCGTCTTCGATCCCGGGACCGAGACCGTCGCACGCCGCGAGATCGAGGTGGTGGACCTCTTCGGCAGCCGCGCGCTCGTGGCCTCGGGGCTGGCTGCGGGCGAGATCGTCGCCGACCGGGGACTTCCGTTTCTCGACGACGGCCAGCGCGTCACGCGCCTCGGCGTGGGCCCGGCGCGCTACCGGGACTGACGTGAACCTCGCCGTCCTCGCCCACGAACACCGCGCCTTCGTCCGGGCCCTGCTCGTGGCCGGGATGGTCCTCGGCGTCGTCAGCTACTTCACGCTTCCCACCCGCGAGGATCCGGAGGTCACGATCCGCGAGGCCGTCGTGCGCACGGTCCATCCGGAGCTCTCCGCCGAGCGCGTCGACCGACTGATCACCCGCCGCGTCGAGGAAGCGGCCCGGGGCCTGCCTGAGCTCGAGGAGCTGCGCAGCCTGTCCATGCCCGGGGTCTCCCTCGTGCACGTCGTGGTGCGGGACCGCTTCTTCGATCTCGACCCGATCTGGAACGACCTGCGCCAGCGCCTGCGACAGGTGGCACCGGAGCTGCCCGAGGGCACGGCCTCCCCGCGCCTGGACACGGACTTCGGCGACGTCGCGGTGGTCACCGCCGCCCTCGTCGCCGAGGACTTTCCCATGGCGCACCTGCGGAAGATGGCGGAGCACGTGCGCGGGGAGCTGTACGAACTGGCGGGGACCGAGCGCGTGGATCTCCTCGGCGTACAGGAGGAGCGGATCCACATCGAGGCGTCGAACGCGCGCCTCGCGGAACTCGGCATTCCTCCGGACGCGATCCGCGCCACGTTGCAGGCGCAGAACGTGCTCCGGCCGGGAGGGCGCATCGACACGGGCGGGCAGAGCTTCCTGATCGAGCCCACGGGCAACTTCGAGTCCGTGGAGGCGATCCGGGCGCTGCGCCTCGAGGTGCCGGGCACCGACGAGACGATCGCCCTGGCCGACGTCGCCGAGGTGCGCCGCGGCTACGTGGATCCCCCGGAGCGCAAGGCCTACCACGACGGTCGTCCGGCCGTGGTGCTGGCGACCACCATGCGCGAAGGCTTCAGCGTGCTGCGCTTCGCGGAGGCCGTGCGCGAGCGCCTCGAGACCGTCGAGGCGACCCTGCCCGTGGGCTACCGCATCGAGCTCGTGACCTACCAGGCCGAACAGGTCGCGCAGGCGGTCCACGGCGTCACCTTCAACGTGCTGCAGACCCTGGCGATCGTCCTGCTCGTGGTGGTGGCGATCCTCGGGCTCCGCACGGGCCTCATCGTCGGTTCCATCGTCCCGGCCGTGATGCTCGTGACCCTCGCGCTCATGAGCTTCGCGGAGCTCTCCCTCCAGCGCATGAGCCTCGCGACGCTCGTGATCGCCCTCGGGCTGCTCGTGGACAACGGCATCGTCATCGCCGAGGACTTCAAGCGTCGTCTGGAAGAGGGCGAGGAGCGGGACGCGGCCCTCGCGGGCGTCGGCCGGGAGCTGGCGTTGCCGCTGCTCACCTCCACCCTCACCACCATCCTGGTCTTCCTGCCGCTCATGCTCGCCCAGCACGTGGCCGGGGAGTACACGCGCTCGATCTCCGTCGTGGTGCTGCTGACGCTGCTCGTGTCCTGGGTCCTGGCGCTCTGCGTCACGCCGTCCCTCTGCCACCGCTTCCTGCCCACGCCCGGGGATGCGGGCACCCGTCGACCCCGACGCATGGATCGCTGGTACGGTGCACTGCTGCACGCGCTGCTCCGCCACCGGGCCCTGTTCCTGCTGCTCATGGCCGGCGTGTTCGTGGCCGGCGTCGTCGGCATCGCCGCGGTGCCGAAGAAGTTCTTCCCGGACTCGGACCGGGCCCAGGTGCTCGTCTACCTGAACATGCCGGCAGGGGTCTCCTCCCGGACCATGGATCGCCACGTCCGGGACTTCCTGCCCGAGCTCGACGACCGCGAGCGCTTCCCGCACGTGGAGCACCACGCCGCCTACGTGGGCTTCGGCGGGCCGCGCTTCGTGCTCACGCTGACGCCCATGGACCCGGCGCCGAACGTCGCCTTCCTCGTGGTCGACGTGGACGCCCCGGAACACCTGGACGCAACGATCGAGGCCCTGCGCACGCGGCTGGACACGCGCTGGCCCGAGTTCGACGCGCGCGTGGCGCGCATGTTCCTCGGCCCGAGCGACCCGAACCTGCTCGAAGTCCAGGTGCAGGGGCCCGACGAGGCCGTGGTCTTCGAGACGACG
>JAZBPF010000579.1:0-2956 GCA_036351515.1 Pseudomonadales bacterium
CGGTCCCTGGCGCATGCGATCGAACCATGGTCGCGGTACACCAGCCTCGCCTTGACGTGCGTCAAGGGCGCCAACGATGCCTGCCCCTCAACGCATCCGGCCGAGGGCCGCCACGAGCGATCGGCGGCAGGCGACACAGGCGTTGCGCCGGTCTCCGGCGGCACCTTCGCCGCGCCCGCGTTGTCCGTGGACCGGACAGGCGCTGCAGATGGGGGAAAGGGCCGAATGGCCCGCAGGGCTGGCTCCTTCGCCCGCCGGGGTACCTGACCCGCCGGGATGCTTCGGGGTCATCGGCGCGTCCCTCCGCACATGACCGCTCTCTGCGCGGGAGTATAGATCGGAATTCCGAAGGGGCATGGAGAGTGGATCCGGCGTCGGTCGTCCAGCTCGTCCGTACCGGGGTAGGACGCCGTGTGCTCGAACCGACGCACGTCCATGTTGCTCGCCTGCCCCCGGACCACGCACCGGCGACCGTCCGGACGGCCTGCACCATGGCGAAGCCGTCGGAGCGCTGCCCGTCGGTGGTGGACGCCTCGTACGCGAGCCGGTCGCCGTCGATGCGGATCACCGGGAGGGTCTGCCTGTGCTCCGCCCGCCCGGCGGGGCGGAGGCCGTGCTCGGCCGCGTAGCGTTCCCGGCCGCCCTCGCCTCCGGTCGTACTGCTCGTCCCCGCGCACGGAGTTGACGAACACCGTGCCGTCTTCGCGAGCTATGGCGATGCGATCCGGCTGTGGAGAGGGTGCCGGGCTCCAGCCCCTCGAAGACGACCGAGGGGACGTGCGCTGTCGGCAGGCTCGCGTTGTCCTCGAACGGGATCGTCCAGCCCGCCGGGGCCAGGCGGTCGAGCGCGAAGCGCTCGGTGAGAGCGGGAACCGCACGCGCGGCGAGGTCGAGGCGTGCGTCCGGGGTCGCCGGGACGATCTCGGCCGACGCCTCGGCGACCCTCGGGTCCGTCCGTCAGGTCACGGCGAACCCCCGGCTGGATCGGCGACGGGGGTGGCGACGGGTCGGTCCGGCCTCGACGTCGGTTCCTGCCAGGGCGGCTGCAAACGAATTTCCTCGCGGGCGCGCGCCATGGGGACGAGACCGGAAGCGAGGCAGACGAGAACCCGCACGAAGACGGTAGGCATGAACGTGCTCCTTCCGAGAGGAGCGTGCTGGGTGTTACGCGCCGATTTCGGCCGCTGCGCGATGTTTCGCATTCGAAACGAGTGTTACGAATCATTCACTGCCCGTCCACGGATTCGACACGGCTCCTCACCATATTCCCCCGGCCGCGGAGAACGCTCGTTCACCGCACCTTTCCGGAGGTCATGCCCAGATGTCGAAGTTCCTGCCTGCGGACCGGAGCTCGCGCCGGTCGCGTTCGTGGATGCTCGCCAGTGCCGTGCTCGCCTGCAGCGGCGGCGCGGACGTGTACGCCGCTTCCGGCGACTTCATCCAGACCGAGGAAGTGGTCGTTCTCGGTCGCCGGCCGATCGCCGAGTCGGAGATGGCGGCACTGGAGGCCCAGCGGAACTACCCCTCGCTCGTGTCCATCGTCTCGGCGGACACCGTGGGGCGCTTCCCGGACCAGAACATCGCCTTCGCGGTCGGCCGCCTGCCCGGCATCGGGATCCAGCGCGACCAGGGCCAGGCCCGCTACGTGAACCTGCGCGGCGCGCCGAACAACTGGACCACCATCTCCTTCGACGGCATCAACGTCGTGAGCCCGGAAGGACGCACCTCGCGCTTCGACAACATCCCCTCGGCGCTCGCCGCCCAGATCGAAGCGCGCAAGGCCGTCACGGCGGACATGCCCGGCGAGACGCTCGCGGGCAACGTGAACATCGTCACGCGCAGTCCCTTCGACTACGACGGATTCCACGTGCAGGCGAACTCGGGGATCGGCTACGTGGGTCTCGGGGGCAACGAGGAGGTGGACACCTCCCTCGTGCTCTCGAACAAGCTCGCCGACGACACCTTCGGGGTGCTCGTCTCGGGCTCGTACTACCACCGCAACATGGTCACGGACAACACGGAGACGGACTGGGAGCCCGTGTCCGCCGACGCCGGCCTGCCGGGCGCCGGGGACCGGCCGCTCTGGGCCCGGGAGCACGAGAACAAGCTCTACCGGCTCACGCGCCGGAACTTCTCCTGGTCGGGCCGGCTCGGCTGGCGTCCCGAAGCGAACCACGACCTGTTCCTGAGCTCGATCTACACGACCTTCGAGGACGACGAGCTCCGCAGCAACATCCGCTGGGACCTCGACGACCGCCAGTCCGGCACGCCGGACACGCCCTGCGCCGACCGACCGAACGGTGGTGCGACGGTCTCGGGCGGGGCCTCCGGCTACGCGGACGTCTGCACCGGCAACACGCCCTTCGTCGGTACCGTCTACGGCGTCGACTTCATCGACAACTTCAACGACCTGGAGTCGAAGGAATCGATCTTCACGAACACGCTCGGTGGCGATCACGCACTGAGCAACGGTTGGGAGATCGCCTGGCGCCTGAACTACACGAACACCGAGGACGGGGTGAACGCCCCGGCGCTGACGGACTACAACAGCCCCTCCGACCGCCTGCTCCGGCCCACGGTGGCCTACGACCTCTCCGATCCGGACCGGCAGCGCGCCGAGGTCTTCCGTACGGTCCTCGACGCCGACGGCAACTACACCCGCGGCGAGCGCGTGATCGCCGTGGAGAACTTCCAGCGTGACCTGGTCCGGCTCCGGCGGCGCTGGGGCGGCACCAAGACCGACGCCTACACGGCGCGCGTCACGGGCCTGCGGCAGTTCGACTTCGGCACTCCCGTGGACCTGAAGCTCGGTCTGGAGTGGTCGGATCGCACGAAGACGGACGAGGAGCGGATCTTCGACATCGACGACGACGGCATCATCGCCGCGGGCCTGCCGCGCGACTTCTCCGCCATCGCCCTCGACGAGCCCTACCTCGGCGATCTGGAGCTCGGCTAC
>JAZBPF010000580.1:0-4462 GCA_036351515.1 Pseudomonadales bacterium
CACCCAGGCGCGGCGGACCGGGAGTGGCCGGCTGCCGAGGGCGCCGAGCACCGTGATGATCTCGCGCTCGCCCACGTGGCCGACGACGCGCCCCTGGGTGACGTTGCGCCCGACGGCAGGGAGCTTCACCTCGAGGTCGATGGTCACGGGCTGCTGCGTGAGGGCGAGGTACTGGCCGGTCGCCCAGATCACGGGCTTTCCGGTGGCTTCCTGGAGGGCCACGATCCCCGCCGCCAGGCCGACGCCGCCGAAGAGGGAGCCGCCCCCGCCGGTCATGGCGCCGGTCACGGGCAGCGCCCAGCGCAGCGTGTCCACGGGATGGGTGAGGGAGAGGAACTCGGTCGAGGACTGCTTCACGTTCGGATCCGTCGGGAAGGGTTCTTCGGTCAGCTGGCGGGCGTCGGCCGCACGCCGAGGGCGTCGAGCGTGCCGCGATCGGGATGGCCGTCCGGGACCAGTCCCCGGGCGCCCTCGAAGCGGGCGAGGGCGGCGCGGGTCGCCGGCCCGAGGATGCCGTCGGGTTCGCCGGCGTCGAAGCCCGCGTCGTTGAGCGCCTGCTGCAGGGCCAGTACGTCCGCGCGCGCGAGGCGCGGCGCGTCCGCCGGCGGCGGCACGGCGAGGCGGCCGGCGCCGGCGATGCGGTCCGCGAGGCGCCCCACGGCGATCGCGTAGAACTCCGAGCGGTTCCAGCCCATGATCACGTCGAAGTTCTCGTAGACGGCGAAGGCCGGTCCCTCGTGGCCCGCGGGCACCAGGATGGACGCCGGCACATCGACCTCCGGCAGGAGGGCGCCGAAGGCGTCCGTGACGCCGAGGGCGCGCCACGCGGAGAGCGGTCGGCGTTCGCCGCGGCCCGCGAGGGCGTAGTCGAAGCCCTCGGGCAGGCGCACCTCCCGGCCCCAGCGCAGCCCCGGTTCCCAGCCGAGTCCCGCGAGGAAGCGCCCGGCGGAGGTGAGGGCGTCCGGGATGCTGCCGAAGAGGTCGCGGCGTCCGTCGCCGTCTCCGTCCACGGCGTGACGGAGGTAGACGGACGGCATGAACTGCACGTGCCCCATGGCGCCGGCCCAGGAGCCCTCCATGGCCTCGGCGGCGACGTCACCGCCGTCGACAATGCGCAGGGCGGCCATGAGCTCGCCGCCGAAGAAGCGGCTGCGCCGGGGATCGCAGGCGAGGGTCGTGAGCGCGTCGGGAATCGGCATCTTGCCGAGATAGCTGCCGAAGTTCGTCTCGAGGCCCCAGAAGGCCACGAGGTAGTGGCCGGGCACACCACTCTCGCGGCGGATGCGCTCGAGGAGCGCCCGGTGCTCGGCGAGGAGGGCCCGGCCGCGCTCGACCCGGGTCTCCGTGACGCGGGCGTCGTAGTAGTCCTGGAAGGTGCGCGTGAACTCGGGCTGGCGCCGGTCGAGCTCGATGACCCGGTCCTGCCAGGTCACCCGGTCGAGTACGGCGTCGGCGGTGGCGGGGGAGATGCCTTCGGCGAGGGCCCGCGCCTTCAGCCCTTCGACGCAGGCCGGGAAGTCCTCCGGCGCCGCGCCGTGCGCGCTGCCGACGGCACAGAGCAGCGTCGCGGAGAGCAGGCGGGCGCAGCGACGGAGGGCGAGGGGCATGGACGACGACTCCGGTTCCGGCGGTCTCCGGACCGCGGCCCGGAGCGGTGCGCGAGGATAGCACGGCGCGGTGACCGACCCCGGCGGTCGTGCGAGACTCACGCCCGTTTCACGAACGGGACCGGAAGGTGAAGGTCCGGAAGACGCGAGAGGAGCAGCCATGAAGCGGCAGGAACAGCAGGCGGTCGGGGGCATCGCGGCGGCGCTCGCGGTGGGGGCGGCCGTCGCCTGGGCCGGGAGTCAGCAGAGCGTCACCGTCGGTGGCCTGCCGCTCTTCGCCGCGGCCTGCGCCTTCGCCTTCCTGGTGCAGTGGGCCGTGTTCGTGCCGTCCTATCTCGCGCAGACGGAGCACTACTTCGACCTGACCGGCAGCCTCACCTATCTCTCCCTCGCCCTCGGGATCCCCATCGTCGTCGGCACCGCCGACGGGCGCACGCTGCTCCTCTCGGCCCTCGTCGCGATCTGGGCCATGCGCCTCGGCAGTTTCCTGTTCCTGCGCGTGAAGGCCCAGGGTTCGGACGGACGCTTCGACGAGCTCAAGCCCTCCTTCTGGCGCTTCCTCATGACCTGGACGCTGCAGGGGCTCTGGGTGTCCCTGACCCTGGCCGCAGCGCTTGCGGCCATGACCTCCACGGAGCGCCCGCCCTTCGGCGTCCTCGGCTGGCTCGGCTTCGCGCTGTGGCTCGTGGGCTTCCTCTTCGAGGCGGTGGCGGACGACCAGAAGCGCCGCTTCCGGGCGAATCCCGCGAACGAAGGGCGTTTCATCACGAGCGGCCTCTGGGCCTGGTCGCGCCATCCGAACTACTTCGGCGAGATCACGCTCTGGTTCGGCATCGCGCTGATCGCACTGCCGGCACTCTCCGGCTGGCAGTACGCGACGCTGATCTCGCCGGTGTTCGTCTACCTGCTCCTCACGCGCATCAGCGGCATCCCGCTCCTCGAGGCGCGGGCGAAGAAGCGCTGGGGCGACGAGCCCGCCTTCCGGGAGTACAAGGCCCGCACGCCGGTGCTCTTCCCGCGGCCGCCGAAGAGCGCCTGACCCGATCCGTGCCGCCTTGACCGCTCGCGGGGAGCTGTCAGGGTAGGCCCATGGACCGATCCGGCCCCCAGGGCGGCCTGCGCGGTCGCCTGCGGCGGGCGGGGGCGCGGTTCGTCTCGCGCATGGAGCCCCGGGTATTCCTCCCGGCGGCGGCCCTCGTGGTCGCCTTCGTGGCCGGTGCCGGCCTCTACTCCCGCCGGGCGCGCGCGCTCTTCGAGACCGTGCAGACGGCCATCGTCTCGCACTTCGGCTGGTTCTACGTCCTCGCCACCACGGTGCTCGTGGGCGCCGTGCTCGCGCTCGCGGTCGGCCCGCGCGGCCGGGTCCGGCTCGGGCCGCCGGACGCGGAGCCGGAGTTCTCGAAGCTCGCCTGGTTCGCGATGCTGCTTTCCGCCGGCATGGGCATCGGTCTCGTGTTCTTCGGCGTCGCCGAGCCGCTCCTGCACCGACTCGATCCGCCTCCGGGGAACGGCGGGGACTACCGCGACGCCCTGCGCTGGACCTACTTCCACTGGGGCCTGCACCCCTGGGCCGTCTACACGGCCCTCGCGCTGCCGCTCGCCTTCTACCACTTCCGCCACGGGCTGCCCCTGGCACCGCGCTCGCTGCTCTATCCGCTCCTCGGCGAACGCATCCACGGCTGGCCGGGCCATCTGGTCGACGTGCTCTGCACCGTGGGCACGCTGTTCGGCGTCGCCACCTCTCTCGGGCTCGGAGCCCTGCAGGTGAACGCGGGCCTGGAACGGCTCTACGGTCTGCCCCAGGGAATCCCGGCGCAGCTGGCGTTGATCGCCGGGATCACCGCGGTGGCGACGATCTCCGTGGTCTCCGGCCTCGACCGGGGCATCCGCCGCCTGTCGCAGCTGACGCTCGCGCTCGCGACGGTGCTGCTCGTCTTCGTGCTCGTCACGGGACCCACGGTGCTCGTGCTCGGCCTGTTCCTGGACGGGCTGGGCGCCTATCTCCAGCAGCTGCCGGCCATGAGCCTGCACGTGGACGCGGAGGGCGACGGGGCCTGGCAGGCGCAATGGACGCTCTTCTACTGGAGCTGGTGGATCTCCTGGTCGCCCTTCGTGGGGGTCTTCGTCGCGCGCGTCTCGAAGGGGCGGACCGTGCGCGAGTTCGTGACGGCGGTGCTGCTGGCGCCGACGCTGGCGGGCTTTCTGTGGTTCGCGGTGCTCGGGGGCACGGGGCTGGAAGCGGCGGGCGCCGACGCGCGCATCGTCGAGGCCGTCCGGGAGAACGAGGCCTTCGCGCTGTTCGCGGTGCTGGAGACGCTGCCCTTCACGGAACTGACCTGGGGCCTCGCGACGCTGCTCGTGATCCTGTTCTTCGTGACGTCCTCGGACTCGGGCTCGCTCGTGGACGACATGGTCACCTCGGGCGGCCATCCGGACCCGCCCCGGGCGCAGCGCGTGTTCTGGGCCACGGCGGAGGGAGCGGTGGCCGCGACGCTGCTCGGGGCCGGGGGGCTCCAGGCCCTGCGGACGGCCTCCCTCACCACGGGACTGCCGATCGCCGTGTTCCTGCTCGTGGGTGCCTTCGGGCTCTGGCGAGCGCTCGGCGTGGACGCGGCACGTCGCGGCGTGCCCGAGAAGGAAGCCTTGCAGGATCCCGGGGACGGCTGAGCCGCCGCGCCCCGAGGACGTCGTCAGCGGCCGCGGAACTCCGGAGTCCGCTTCTCGAAGATCGCGCGCACGGCCTCACGGCCGTCCTCGCTCGCGAGGCCCCGACGGACACAGGCGAGTTCGTCCCGGAGCTGGGCCTCGAGCTCCGCGCCGAGCTGCGCGCGGACCAGGAGCCGCTTGGTCTGGCG
>JAZBPF010000581.1:0-2972 GCA_036351515.1 Pseudomonadales bacterium
AGCTGCGGCGCTCGGGGGCGACCAGGAGCTTGAGAGCGACAAGCACGTCCTGGGGCTTGAGGTTCATGGCTCATTCGCTGTTCGCGATTTGCGAACACCGAAGATAGTCCGCGATGTCCGGGACCGCAAGCCGGTCGGGGCGCGCACATCGAACACCTCGCGGTGCTCGTCAACCGGCATCCCGGAGTTCTTCCCGGATCACGCGCCGGAGCGTGGATTCGAGCGACTCGCGCTTCGACTCGATGTGGCTCCGGAGGGCCGCATTGATCTCCGATTGGTAGCTGCCGCCGCCCGCCTCGTACAC
This sequence comes from Pseudomonadales bacterium, assembly GCA_036351515.1. Taxonomy (GTDB): domain Bacteria; phylum Pseudomonadota; class Gammaproteobacteria; order Pseudomonadales; family Azotimanducaceae; genus JAZBPF01. The sequence continues at coordinate 305 of JAZBPF010000581.1, forward strand.
CTGTGCCTTGAACCACGCCAGGACGTCGTCGTCGAGCCTGATGGTGATGCGGGTCTTTCCCGGCTGGCTGAACAGCACCGGCCCGCGCTTGGCGTCCTTGAAGTCGTACTCGTCGCGCATATCAGTCCTCACCGTAGAGACGGCGCTCAGCTGGGCTGGCACTGCAGTCTCAGCGCGTTCATGCGCAGGGAAACGAATCGCTCCTCGTCCTGCGTGTCCGGGTCCGCTCGAGGGAGCGCGGCCTCATCCCCGAGAGCGGTCACGGCGTCGGCGAAGTCGACGCCATGCATCGGGAGGTTCGACGCCGCCTTTTGCGGATCCCCCTCCGCGTCCATTCACGCATCGTATGCACGCACGTACATACACATCAATCATTCGAGGCGGTGCCAGCTCAGCCAGTGCCTCGATCCGTGTCACGCTAGCGGCTCTCCCGGAGGCCACTGCCATGGCTCGGTACACCGCAGTCGTGAAGGAGTCGCATGGCTGGTGGATCGGCTGGATCGAGGAGGTACCTGGCGTGAACTGCCAGGAAGCCACCCGCGAGGAGCTGCTCGACAGCCTGCGAGAAACACTGCGCGAAGCGCTCGAGCTGAATCGTGCCGATGCCCTCGAGGCCGCGGGCTCCGGCTACGAGGAACTGAACATCGCCGAATGAAAAGGCTCGATCGGGTTCGGCACCTGGAGGCGCGCGGAAGCGAGCTGCTCAGAAAAGGCGGCCGCCACTCCTGGTGGCACAACCATTCCCAGAATCGACGCTCTGCGGAACCCCCACATCGAGAGATCAACGACCTGCACGCGCAGCATCAGGCCTCCTGGTCGTCCGGAGCCCGGTGTAGCAAGGGCAGAGCAGGAATTCTGGCCGACGTGGGTCAGCTTCCGCTGGCCGCCAGCAAACGTGGCATCCGAACCCATCGCTGGCTACACGGCCACATAGTAGACGCGGCGTTCCATGGAGGGTTCGAGAAGACGCTCGATCTGCGGAACCAGAGGCTCCAGGTCGGCGATGCGGTTTCGAAAGGCAACCAGGACGATTACCGCGACAGGAAGCGCATCGAGTCGTTGTTGATGAGCAATGCCACGATCCGCAGTCGCCAGGGCGATGAAGCCCTCGGTCGCAGCCAGGCGAAGCAGTTCCCCGTTGCGGGTTCCCGCCCAGCCCATTTCCGGCACTGTTGCAACCGAGACACCGTCCCCGAAGGCGAACTTCAGTCGCCTGGGAACGGATTCGTCAAGCAGCAGCCTCATCGTCCAGAAGCCGTTTGGAAGCGAGCTCGAGGACCTCGATCACCTCCGATTCCGGAACCGAGGGAAAGTCCTCCAGGAACAGGGCGAGGGAGTCACCGGCCTCGAGGTACTGGAACAGGGTACGAACCGGCACGCGGGTGCCCCGAAAGGTGGGCGTCCCGCCGAGGATCTGGGGGTCTCGCTGGATCGGATCGGTCATCGACACTCTCCGGATCAATACGCTCTCCCAATGGTACGCCCCTCCGCCTCTAGAGGCCTGGAGCATGGACTCTTCGGCCAGCGGGGCTACGCGCTCCACCACAGCCTCGAGAAGCTGGAGGTCCGGGTCCGCCACGGAGGGCGTCGCGGACCTGTCCTGCTACCGGCGAGGCGCCACTCCAGGGCCGCAGAATGCCGAGAACTGGCTCAGCAGATTCACCAGCAGCGAATTGAGGCTCACGCCCTCGTCCTCCGCCGCGTGTGCGAGCGCGCGGTGCAGACTCTTCGGCAGACGGAGCGTCACGCGACCGCTGTAGTCGTCGGGCGGCACGATCGGCGGCGGGACGGCCCGGCCGTCCTGCTCGAGGGCAGCGGCCAGCGTGTCGATCGCGTCGATGACCAGCGCGTAGGCCTCCTCGTGCGTGTCCGCGTATTCGGTCAGATCCGGGAACTCGCGTACGCGCGCTTCGAAGAGGGTCTCGCCCTCGAATGCGCCGCGGCGGATGGTCACCCCGTAGGCGTGTGCGTCGATCGTCATCGCGCCCTCCCCGTCACTCGCGCTCGCCGAGCGCCTGGGCGTGCATCTCGATCACTCGGCGGAGCTTGCGCACGTACACGGGCCGCACCTCGGGATCGCGTCCGTGCCCGCAGTCGAAGCTCGTCCCCAGAAAGTCGTCCAGACCGGCATGCGTCACGATCCGATGATTGCCCCGGCGCCCACGCCGCAAGGTGAATCCCGGGGATTCGAGCAGGGCGACGAGCTCGCGACACCGGACGGCGCTGGCAGCCGGGCCGAGCCGGTCGGGGGCCGTCTGCAGTGCGGGCGACAGGTTCGTGTGACACCATGGGTAGTGTCAAGAAAGGACGGGCAGCGGTAGCGGGTGGCGTGGTCGGCTGCTGCGCCGATCCGCTCCGCCGCTCCGGACAGCAGACGCCAGGTGGGGGTTCGGGTTCCGGGGCGTGGAACCGAGTTCCAGGTGGGGACGAGCGTGAAAACGCGTAAGCCGGAACGCCTACGCGTGCATCCATGCAGGTCGTCCGCGGCGGGATCGCGAACGGAAGGCGAACCGGGAGGGGGCGTCTGGCCCGGTGGAACCCGCGACGCGCCTAGCTCTTCTCCGCCTCCTGGATCCGGCGATGCAGCTCCGCCGTCACCTTCCGCACGTGGTCGTAGTAGCTGTCGAACTTCTCGCGCAGGGTCGCGAAGGCCAGCGTCGAGTCCGTG
>JAZBPF010000582.1:0-4090 GCA_036351515.1 Pseudomonadales bacterium
AGGCGGCGATCTCCTCCGCGCTGCCGACGGCGGCGATGCGGTCGTCCCGCACCGCCACGGCCTCCGCCCAGGGCCGCTCCGCGTCGACCGTGTAGACCCGCGCGTCCGTGAGCACGAAATCCGCCGTGTCCTGCGCCTGCGCCAGCGGCGCGACCGCGACCAGCACCAGCGCCGCTCGGCGCAGTGTTTCGATACCGACCATGCTCTCTCCTCGAAGCCCCGGTTCGTTCACCCGCGGCGTCGCGCGGGGCATCCAGCTTACCGCCCCGTCGCCGGGACTGCTCAGCCGCCGGGGAGGACCTCGAGCATCCCGGGCGCGCGGAAGCGCAGCGCGAGGTCCGGAACGCCGAAGAGCGCGGGATCGTGGGTCACGACCACGCGGGTCACGGGCAGGGCGCGGATCCGGGCCGCGACGGCCGCCGCGCTCTCCCCGTCGAGATGGGCCGTGGCCTCGTCTAGGAAGAGCGCGTCGGGACGCGCGTAGAGGGCGCGGGCGAGCACCAGGCGCTGGCGCTGACCGCCGGAGAGGCCGGCCCCCTCCTCGCCGAGGCGCGTCTGCCAGCCGAGGGGCAGCGTCCGCAGCAGCGGCGCGAGCCCCGTGTCCTCGGCGCAGCGCTCCAGGCGCTCCGGATCCGGCTCCGGATCGAAGAGCGTGACGTTCTCCGCGAGGGTGCCGGTGAAGAGGTGATCGTCCTGGAGCACCACCCCCGTGCGCCGACGCCAGGCGTCGAGCGAGCCCGCGTCGAGCGTCCGGCCGTCGATCTCCAGGTGCCCGGTGGTCGGTGCGGCGAGGCCGCAGAGCAGACGCAGGAGCGTGCTCTTGCCGCAGCCCGAGGGTCCGGAGATCACCGTGAGGCCGCCCGCGGGCAGCGCGAGGTCGAGGCCGTCGAGGAGCGGGGGCGCCGCCGGCGCGAAGCGGAAGGACGCCCCCACGAGCGCGATGCGGGCCCGGCCCCGACGCAGGGCCGGCGCCGGGGTCGGTGCGGTCTCCGGTTCCGCGTGACCGATCTCCGCGAGCCGCTCGAGATGGAGCCGCAGCAGCAGGAACTGCGCCCCCTGGTCGAGGAGCGTGATCATGCGGTCCGTGAACTGCCCCTTGAAGGCCACGAACGCGTAGAGCATGCCCACGGTGAAGGCGCCCTCGAGGATCCGGTTCGCGCCGAGGTAGACCACGAGCAGGTTCTCGGCGCCGAAGAGCAGACCGTTCACGGCGCCGAGCAGGAGTCCCTGGCGCGCCTCGTCCACGCGTGCGTTCACGGTCCGCGCGTGGCGGTTCTGCCAGAGCGCGTGGCGCTCCCCTTCCCGGCCGAAGGCCTTGAGCGTGCCCACGCAGCGCAGCGTCTCGAGGAACACGGTCTCCTCGTCGGCCGCCGCGGCGATGCTCGCCTGCTGCAGTTCCCGCAGGCGCGGCAGGCTCGCGAGGCGGATCGACGCGTAGGCGGCGACGGCCGCCAGCACGACCCCGGCGAGGGCCGGGCTGTAGAGGAGCATCATGGCCAGGGTGGCCGCGGCCATGACGCCGTCCACGAGGGCCACGGCCGCTCCGTCCGTGAGCAGGCCCTGCACCGGCGCGAGGGAACCGAAGCGCGAGACCACGTCCCCGAGCTGGCGTCGCTCGAACCAGGGCAGGGGCAGGCGCAGCAGGTGATGCAGCAGGTTGCCCTGCATCTGGAACCCGACGAGTTCGCCGAGGTGCAGCACCAGCCGCCCCCGGACCCAGGTCACGAGCGTGCGCAGCACCGCCACGGCGGCGAAACCGAGCACGAGCACCTTCAGCAGCAGCGCGTCGTGCTTGACCAGCGCCTCGTCCACCACGAGCTGCACGTAGAACGGCGCGGCCAGGGCGAGGAGCTGGAGCGCGAGGGACAGCACCAGCACCGTCGCGATGCTGCGCCCGAGCCCCGTGGACCGGCTCCAGAACTCGCGCACGCGCATGCGCGGCCGCTCGCCGCCCGGAGTGAAGTCGACCCCCGGGACCAGCTCGAGGGCGATGCCCGTGAGGTGGCCGTCGAGCTCCCGGCGCAGCAGCTGGCGGCGCCCGCGGGCCGGGTCGAGCACGGTGACCCGTCGCCGTCCGGCGCGCTCGAGGACCACGAAGTGATCGAGGTCCCAGTGGAGGATCGCCGGGGTACGCAGGGACGCGAGCTCCTCGGGCTCGAGGCGCAGGGCGCGGCCCTGGAGGCCGAGGCCCCGGGCGACGGCCAGGAGCTCCGCGAGGCGGCTGCCGCGGCCCCCGTCCCCGGCCCGGGCACGGAGTGCCGCGAGCGATTCCTCGCGGCCGTGGTGCGCGGCGACCATGGCGAGACAGGCGAGGCCGCACTCGTGCTGCTCACCCTGCAGGATCAGCGGCGTGCGCCGGCGCGCGGCCCCGCGGCGGACGCGATCCGGCAGCGCCGGCGCGACGGCGTTCACAGACGCCCCCGCACCGCGAGGAGCGGCTCGAGGAGCCAGGCGAGCAGACTGCGCCGCTCGAGCTCGATCTCGGCCTCCAGACGCATCCCCGCCTGCAGCGGCTGCGGACGGCCGTAGGCCTCGAAGAAGGAGCCCGCGGGCCGGACCCGCACCGGGTAGACGGGCTCGCGCGGAGCCACGGGACCGTCGAGCTCGCCCGGAGCGACGGCGGCCCGGGGCACGCGCAGCACCTCGCCGGCCTGGGCCCCGAAGCGGGTCGCCGGGAAGGCGTCGTAGCGCAGGCGCACCGTCTGTCCCGGCCGCACGAAGCCGATGGCCCGCGAGGGCACGAGCAGCACCGCCTCCATGGCGTCGCCCTCCGGAAGGAGGCTCAGGAGCACGCGGCCCGGCGCCGCGCTGTCCCCCTCCACCACCGCGAGGTTGACGACGCGGCCGGCACGGGGCGCGCGGAGCACGAAGTCGAGCCGCGCGGCGAGCTCCGCGCGCTCGCGCACCAGCCGGTCGCGCCGGTCCTCGAGCTCGGCGAGGCGCACGGTGCGCTCCGGGCCGAGGGCGGCCCGTCGCGCCTCGAGCGCGCCCGCACGATCCTCCGCCTCCACGAGCGCGAGGCGCACCGCCTCGCATTCGCGCGCCGCCGCGAGGGCGTCGCGCTGGGCCCGCTCCCGCAGCTGCGCCGACACCCAGCCGTCCGCGGCGAGCGCCTCGGCACGCTCGGCGGCACGCCGGGCCAGCGCGCGCTCCCGCTGCGCCACGGCGAGCTGGTCCTCGAGCGTGCGGCGCCGGCGATCGCTGCGCGCGAGGGCCTGGGTGACGGACGCCGCCTCCTGGGCGAAGCGCTCGAGGGCCGCGCCGCGGAGCGCGTCCACGCGGGCGAGTTCGGCGTCGATCGCCTCCAGGCTCCGCGGGCGCGGCGTCTCGGCGTCGGCGCGGGGATCGCGGATCTCGACGAGTGGATCGCCGGCCGCGACCTCCGCGCCCTCCCGGACGAAGACCGCCGCCACCCGGCCGGCCTGCGGGGCGCGCACCCGGACGAGCCCGGCCGCGGGCGAGAGATAGCCCTCCACCCGTTCGCTGCGCCGCCCCTCGCCCCAGACGAGCAGGGCCGCGGCCGCCAGCAGGGCAGCGATCACGAGTCCGGCGAGCAGGCCCGTACCGGGGGGCTGCGTCAGCAGCAGGTCGCCCCAGAGCCGGCGCCGCGCGGCGGCGAGGGCCTGAGGACGGAACAGGGACGTCGGCGGCGGCTCGGCGGCGGACACGGGCGGTGCTCCCGGGGACACGGCCGGAGAGCATGGCGCGCGCGGCGACGCCCGGCTGTCGGCGGAAGCCGTCCACGGCGTGCGTCAGGGATCGCGGGCGCGGGCGTTTCTCGCCCGCGCCGGGGTGGGAGTGCGCCGCGGCTCAGGCGGAGGGGAAGCGCTCGAGGAAGGCGAGGATGCGCGCCGCGTTGGCGCCGAGATCGCTCACGCCCACGCGGGAGACCGAGCGCAGGTCGACGCGGGAGCCCTCGCCCGCCGCGCGGACGCGGATCACCACGTCGTCGGCGAAGCCGTAGAGCGCCGTCGTGTCCGTCGCCTCGATGCGCCCGGCGTCCCGGTCCTCGGCGACGATCTCCCAGCCGAGGGACCGCGCCGTGGCGAGCGCCCGGTCGAAGGCCGCGGGCGGCGCCAGCGACGTCTCG
>JAZBPF010000583.1:0-2236 GCA_036351515.1 Pseudomonadales bacterium
CGAGGCCCGTCACCACGACTCTTCTGCCGCTCATGCGATGTCTCCAGCCAGAGAATCCGGACCGCCCCGCAGCGGCCCGTCAGGATAGCCGATCACGCCGTGCGGAGGACCGGCCACGGCGCCGGATCGGCACCGCGACGCCCCGGCCGGGGCTCCGCGACCGCCCGAAAGAAGAAAGCCGCTCCACGCGGACGCGGATGCGGCTTTCCGGGAACCGGAACGGGCGTCGGCCCCCGCCGACGCCCCGCCCCTCACTGATGCGCGAGGACGTAGTCGATCGCTTCCTTGACGGTGGTGATCTTCTCCGCTTCCTCGTCCGGAATCTCGGTCTCGAATTCCTCCTCGAGGGCCATGACCAGCTCGACGGTGTCGAGGGAGTCGGCGCCCAGATCCTCGACGAAGGAGGCATCGTCGGTGACCTCTTCTTCCTTCACCCCCAGCTGCTCGCAGATCAGCTTCTTGACCCGTTCTTCAACGCTGCTCATCGGAAAGCCAACTCCCGTAGGTCGTGGCGACGCCACGAAGCGCCGCAAAGTGTAGTGGAACGATTCCGAGACCATCAAGCAAGCGGCGGCGCCTGCCCGGAGGGTGCGCTCGAAGGGCCCGCCCCGGGAGGCGGACGTCTCGAGCCCACCCGCCTACCCCGTGTAGAGCCCCCCGTTGACGTGCACGGTCTCCCCGGTGACGTAGCCGGCCTGCTCGGAGGCGAGGAACACCGCGAGCGCGGCGACCTCCTCCGCGCGGCCGAGACGACCGAGGGGCACGCGCGAGAGCAGGGCCTCGCGCTGCCCCTCGCCGATCGCGGCCGTCATCTCGGTCTCGATGAAGCCCGGCGCGATCGCGTTGACGGTGATGCCCCGGGAGCCCACCTCCTGCGCCAGGGCGCGGGTGAACCCCTCGATCGCGGCCTTGGAGGCCGCGTAGTTCGACTGCCCCGCGTTGCCCATGCGCGCGATCACCGAGGACAGGTTCACGATGCGTCCGAAGCGCGCCTTCATCATGGGACGGAGCACGCGGCGGCACAGCCGATAGAGGCCGCCGACGTTCGTGTCGAGCACGTCCGACCATTCCTCGGGCTTCATGCGCAGCAACAGGTTGTCGCGGGTGATGCCGGCGTTGTTCACGACCACGAGGGGCGCGCCGAGGCGCTCCTCGATCGCCGCCAGGGCCCGCTCCACGGAAGCGTCGTCGGCGACGTCGAGCACGAAGCCGGCGCCGGCGTCCCCGAGCCGGGATCCGATGGCCTCGGCGCCGGCCTCGCTCGTGGCGGTGCCCGCGACGCGGTGGCCGGCGGCGGCGAGCGCGTCGGCGATGGCGGCCCCGATGCCCCGACTGGCGCCCGTGACGAGCGCGACGCGCGCTTCGCTCATGGGCGCGTCTCCCCGGTGGCGGCCGCGAGGGCCTGGTCGAAGGCCGCGGGATCCTGCGTGGAGGCCGCCGCGAGGTCCCGGTCGATGCGCTTGACCATGCCCGAGAGCACGCGTCCCGGGCCGCATTCGACGAGCAGCCGCGCGCCGGCCGTGGCCATGGCGGCCACGCAGCGGGTCCAGCGGACGGGGGCGTGGAGCTGCGTCACGAGCCGCTCGCGGATGCTCTCGGGGGTCTGGGCGGCGGTCCCGTCGACGTTGTGGATGACGGCGAAGCCGGGGGCGCGCAGCGTGCAGGCCGCGAGGCGCTCCCGGAAGGCGGTGGCGGCCGGCTCCATGAGGGCGCAGTGGAAGGGCCCGCTCACGCGCAGGGCCATGGCGCGCTTCGCCCCGGCGGCCCTGCAGGCCTCCACGGCCCGCTCCACCGCCGCCGTGTCGCCGGCGATGACCACCTGACCGGGGGCGTTGAGGTTCGCCGGTGCGACGACGCCGTCGCCGGCCGCGTCGGCACAGCACTGTTCGACCGCACCGTCGTCCAGACCGAGGATCGCCGCCATGGTGCCCTCCCCCTCGGGTACCGCCTCCTGCATGAGGCGTCCCCGTTCGCGGACGAGGCGCACCGCGTCGGCGAGCTCGAGGCTGCCGGCGGCGACCAGGGCCGAGTACTCGCCCAGGCTGTGCCCGGCGGCCACCGAGGGCACGGCACCGCCGGCGGCGCGCCAGGCGCGGTAGACCGCGACGGACGCCGTCAGCAGCACCGGCTGGGTGTTCACCGTGCGGTCCAGTTCCTCGGCGGGGCCGTCCTGGGCGAGGGCCCAGAGGTCCCGCTCCACCGCCTGCGAGGCCTCGTCGAAGGTCTCGCGGACCAC
>JAZBPF010000584.1:0-5932 GCA_036351515.1 Pseudomonadales bacterium
CGAAGCTCGTGGCCGATCTGCGGCGCGACGGGATTCTGCACGGTCAGGCGCCCGTCCGTCCCCTCGATCTCCAGGCGCGCCGCGAGCGCGTCGTCCGGGCGCAGGGAGCAGGAGACGTGCCCCGTGGGGCCTTCCGGCCCCGGGAAGCGCAGGGACCCCTCGAGGGCGACGTCCACCTCCGGCGGGCCGAGCTCGGCCCGCGCCGACTCCACCGCGGGCTCGGCGCCCGTGAGGTGCCGGAGCATGTGCACGCAGTAGCAGCCGAGGTCCATGAGCGCGCCGCCACCGGTCTCCAGCGTCAGGCGGATGTCCCCGGGCGGGACGTGCGGGACGGCGAAGTGCGCCGCGAGGTGCGTGACGCGTCCGACGGCGCCGGCCGCGAGCAGCGCCTGCACGCGCGCGAAGAGCGGGTGGTAGCGGTAGTGGAAGGCCTCCATGAGCACGCGGCCCGAGGCCTCCGCCACGGCCATGAGCTCCCGGGCCTGCTCGGCGTTGGCCACCAGGGGCTTCTCGCAAAGCACGTGCTTGTCGGCCTCGAGGGCCGCCCGGGCCCAGGGCAGGTGCGCGGTGGCCGGGAGCGGGACGTAGACCGCGTCGACCTCCGGATCCTCGATCACGGCACGGTAGTCGTCGGCGACGCGCTCGATGCGGTGCTCGGCGGCGAAGGCTTCGGCCCGGGTGCGGTCCCGGGCCCCCACCACGACGAGCCGGACGTCCGGGCGGCCCTCCGCCGGATAGACGAGGGCCGCCGGGGTGATGCGCGCGGCACCGAGGATGCCGAAGCGGAGCGGCCGGCTCACGAGGAGGACGGCGCCCGTTCCGGCAGCACCCCGTCCATCTCCGAGAAGCTCTCCAGCCCCAGGGCCTTGGCGAGCAGGTCGAGGCCGCCTTCGGCCCCGTCCGGCGGCAGCGACGAGCAGGCCGTGAGCCCGCCGTCCACGACGAGCGCCTGGCCGGTGACGAAGCTCGCCTCGTCGCTCATGAGGAAGCAGGCGGCGTTGGCGATGTCCGCCGGCTCGCCGGAGCGGCGGATCGGCTGCATCTGGGCGAGAAGCGGACGCATGATCGCGGCGTGATCGACGTTGCCGCCGGCGGTCTGGGCGGCGCGGCCGGCGAAGATCGGCGTGGCGATGCCGCCGGGACAGATGGCGTTGGCGCGGATCGCGAAGGGCCCGAGCTCCCGGGCGACGGAGCGGGTGAGGCCGATGACGCCGGCCTTCACGGCGCTGTAGACGTGGGGGCCGTAGCCGCCCATGAGCCCGGCGACGCTCGCCGTGGTGACGATGCTGCCGCCGCCCCGGCGCTTCATGACCGGCACCGCGTGCTTCATGCCCAGGAGCGGTCCCTTGAGCATGGCGTCCACGGTGCGCGCGTAGGGACCGCCGAGGTCGGTCGCGTCGATCTCCCCGGACACGCCGCCGAAGCCCGCGTTGTTGAAGAGCGCATCGAGGCCGCCGAAGGCGTCCACGGCGAGTCGGACGAGGGCGGCCACCTCGTCCTCGTGGGCGACGTCGCAGGCGAGGAAGCGCACGGCGTCGCCGAGTTCCGCCTCGAGGGCCCGGCCCTTCTCCTCCTGCAGGTCCGCGGCGACGACGCGGGCGCCCTCCGCGACGAACTTCTCCACCGTGGCGCGGCCGATGCCGCTGGCGGCGCCCGTGACGATCGCCACCTTCCCTTCGAGTCTGCCCATGGGTCTCTCTCCTTCGCGCCGCGGTCTCCGGACCGCGGATCGTCTTGATGGCCTGCGGCCCGGACCGCCTCCGGCGTGTCGCCGCGCATGGTGCCGAAGGTCGCGTCGTCCGTCTCCTGTTCCCTCGGCCCGATCGGTCGATCGCCGGAGCAGGCGCCTGGCTGGCCTCTCGCGATCCGCCGATTCCCCGAGCCGTGCTCGGCACCGTGCGGTAGGTCGGGGTTCGGTCCGGCAGGATGATGCTAGGATGTATTCGCGGGGAGAAATGAAGGCATCAAGATGCGAACCACCCTCACGCTGGACGACGACGTCGCCGAGGCCCTGCAACGGCTGGCCCACGGCAGACGCTTCAAGGAAGTCGCGAACACAGCGCTGCGTCTCGGCCTGAGGGCCATGGAGAGCCGTGCTCCGGACGAAGCCCCTCTCGATCGGACCGAGCCCGTGAGCGGCGGGCCCAGGTTGCTCAACCTCGACGATCCCTGGGACGTGATCGCGGCCACGGAAGGCGAGGACACCCGTTGAGCGTCCTCGTGGACGTCAACGTCCTGCTCTATGCGAAGTTCAGCGACTTCCCCCGTCATCAGGACTCCCGAGCCTGGCTCGAACAGGCGCTCGCCGGGTCGGAGCCCGTCGCCATCCCCTGGCTCTGCCGGATCGGTTTCCTCCGGATCGCCACGAACGGACGGGTCTTCGAGAGGCCACTGAGTACCGGCGCGGCGCTCGAGCAACTCGACCGTTGGTGCAGCGCTCCCGTGGTGTGGGCGCCCGAACCCGGAGAACGTTTCCGCACGGTCCTCGAAGATCTGATGCTCGCGAGCCAGGCGACGGCCAACCTGGTCCCGGACGCCTGGCTTGCTGCGCTCGCGGTCGAGCGTGGTCTCGTGATCGCCACCTGGGATACGGATTTCCAGCGTTTCCCGGGCGTGCGCAGCCGGACTCCGACACGGGGCTGACCCGGAGCGCCACCAGGCTCCGTTCCGGGCGTCGCCCGCGCTTGCGCCTGGCCATCCTGCGCCCGGACCCGGGCCTCCCATCCCTGCCGCAGGCGGACCCTGGATCGTCTCAAGGCTCCCTGGCGCGGCTCGGCCCCGGCATGCGATCGGCGAGCCAGGCGCCGTGCGGATACTCGTCCACGAGGGCGCGCACGAGCACGCGGCGCGCCGCCGCCCGGGCGTGCGTGCGGGCAGCGTTACGGTCCGGTTCGAGGGCGTCCACGTGCCGCGCGAGGGGCTCGATCGCGTCGTGCTCCGCCTCGACCGCCGCGAGGGCGGGCTCGCGCCAGGAGTCGATGGCGGCGCCCTCGTAGCGCCCCCGGGCGCGGCCGTGGTGGATCACCGCGAGATAGCGCGTGGTCAGCTCCACGGCGGTCTCCGTGACGAAGGCCGCGGACCAGCCGAGGGTCCGCCGGTCCACGGCCTGCCAGCACCAGCGCCAGGCGGCGAAGGCCGACAGGGAGGCGCCGAGGGCCGTGAAGATGCCGAAGGACAGCCCGGAGAAGAGCAGGTCGAGCGCCGCGCCGCCGGCCGCCCCGGCGAGGGCGCCGCCGGCGGCGCCCTGGGCGGGGGTCGGCCGGTCGCCGTGGGCACGGGTCTCCGTGAGGGCCGCGTCCACCTCGCGGGCCGCCTCGCCCTCGAGGCCCTCGAGGGCGATGAGGGTCTCGTCGAGGGTGCGCACGGAGCGCTGCAGGCGCGAGGCGAGGCGACGCAGGGCCGCGGCGCGGCCGAGGCGGCCGGGCTGGCCGCGGCCCACGGGCTCGCGGTCGCAGACGAGGTCGGCGAGCACAGCGGCAACCGCGTCGACCGCGGTGTCGAAGCGTTCCACCCGTTCCGCCTGCCAGACCGGCAGCAGCCGCTCCATGGCCGCCCGGCCGTCGTCGTCGAGCCAGCGCGCGACCTCCGTGAGCAGCCGGGATTCGTCGAGCCAGCAGCGCTCGTAGGCGTCCAGGGCGAGCACGGCGCGCACCGGCGGCCGGCCCAGGGCCTCGCGCCAGGCGCTCTCGAGGGTGGCGCGCTCCGCTCGGCGGCTGCGCGGCGGCAGCTGGTTCAGGAGCACGATCACGGGGAGCTCGAGCCAGGCGAGGATGGCGAGCTCCGTGCCGATGTAGCTCGCGAACTCCGGATCCTCGGAGGCGTTGACGAGGTAGAGGATCAGGTCCCCTTCCTCCCGGGCGGCGCGGATCGCCTGCTGCGCGCACCAGAGGCTGCGGTCGGCCACCCGGTCCCAGACCTGCCCGACGAACCAGCCGAGGGGACGGTCGGCCTGCTCGAGGCGCTCGCGCAGCTTGGCGGAATTGCCGAAGCCGGGGGTGTCCCAGAGCACGAGGCGGTCGCCCTCGGGGGAGCGCGCGAGGTCGTGGCGCTCGTTCTCCAGGGTCGTGTGCGCGGAGTCGAGAATCTCGCCCACGTCCCGGCGCAGGAGCGTGCGCGCGAGGGAGGTCTTGCCCACGTTCGTGTGCGAGATGAGCACGAGGCGCACGTCGCGGGGCGTCATGCGGGCTCCAGCGGCAGGGCATCGGTCCCGACGGCGGCCAGGAGCCGCTCCCAGCCGGCGATGCGGCTGGCCCGGCGCTCGGGGCTGGTCCGGTAGGCGCCGGCGTCCAGGGCCACGGTCACGGGCAGGCGCCGGGCGAGGGCGGTGAGGAGCGGGCCGTGCACGTCCTCCTCGGGCGTCTGCGCCGGATTCAGGAGCAGCACCAGGCGCTCCGCGTCCCCGGTCTCCACGTCCCCGGCCTCGGCGTCCCAGGGCAGGGGGTCGTTCCGCGCGAGGTCGATGCGTCCGCCGAGGCGCTCCCGGAGCCGGTCCTGGAGCTGCTCCAGGGCGCCGGCCCCGGGGCGGTAGCCGAGGGGCTGGAGCCGCACGCGCAGGGCGTGGCCCTCCACGGCGGCGAGGGCGCGCTGGACCCAGGGCGTGGCCGGATCGAGCACGACCGTGCGCGCGCGCCGCGTCCCGAGCAGCGCGACGCCCGCCAGCAGGGCCCGGGGCACCACGGCCACGGCGGCGAGGGTGGCCGCCCAGAGGTGGATCCAGGGGGCGGCGGGCACGGGGGTCTCGGCCATGGCCGCCACCGCCGCCTCGTCCGGGAGCGGGATCCCCGTGAGCGCGGACGCCGGGGCCAGCAGCACGCCGACGAGCGTGGTCACGGTCCCGGGGGCGAGGAAGGTGCTCTCCCAGTAGGCCCGGTAGGCGACGCCGAGCCCTTCCAGGTAGAGGCCGGCGATCGCGCCGAGGGCGAAGGCGGCGGCGGCCCCGTGGAGCGTCGCCGCGAGGCGCGCGCCGACGAGCTTCGGCGCGCTGCGCGCGAAGTCCCGGGCGAAGGCACCGGGCAGCCGGGCGGCGTCCTCGCCCTGGCCGAGCCCCAGGCGCGCCGCGCGCTCCGCCGCCCGGGCGAGGAGCCCGCGCAGGGCCGAGGGCACGGCGCGGCGGCCGAGGACCGGTCGCAGGGCGAGGAGCAGGTAGGTGAGGACGTGCCAGAGCACGAGGCCGAGGAGCGGCGGCGTGAGCACGTTCAGGCGGCCCCCGGCGGAGAGGGAGCTCGTCGCCACGCCGGCGAGGAGCGCGACGAGCACGAGCCAGGGACCGGGGCGGGCACCGGTCAGCCAGGCGCGGCGGCCGTGCACCCGGGCGAGGCGCGGATCGGCCTCCACGCGGGCCCGGGCATCCGCGGCGAGGCGCGTGGCGGCGTCGCCGGAGGCGCCGGGACCGGAGACGGGCACGGGACGCAGCCCGGCCTCCTCGGCGGCGTGCACGAGCAGCAGCGCGGCGGCGTCCTCGGCGTCCAGGCGGAGCACGGCGGGGTCAGTCGCCGCGGAACACGGGCGTGCGGCGCTCCCGGAAGGCGGCGATCCCCTCGGCGAAGTCGGCGCTCGCGGCCGTGAGGGCCCACTGGTCCGCGTCCATGTGCATGACCGCGCCGTCGACGGCGTCGACGAGGGCGTTCACGCTCTGCTTGATCATCTGCAGGGCGAGCGGGGGCTTCGCCGCGCACTCGGCGGCGAGGGCACGGGCGCGTTCGAGGGCCTCGCCCGTGGGCACCACCTCGTCGACGAAGCCCCAGGCGGCGAGCTCCTCGGCGCCGTGGTGGCCGCCGAGGCCGACCATGCGCTTGGCCCGGGCCGGCCCCACGAGCTGCACGCAGAGGGGCAGCGCGCCCCACTGCAGGTTCATGCCGAGGTCGATCTCCGGATAGCCGGCGTAGGCGTCGGCCCCCGCCACGCGGAAGTCGCAGGCCGTGGCGATGCAGGC
>JAZBPF010000585.1:0-3956 GCA_036351515.1 Pseudomonadales bacterium
GATGCGGGACGAAGGCGATGGCATAGCGGTCCGCGAGCGTCGCAAGACGCTGGACGGCCAGGTGGCTGAAGGGATCGGTGATCTCGTGGAAGTAGTGAATCGTCGGTGGCTGTCCGGCGATGCGGCGCCGCGCGCGACCCACGGCCTGACGCAGCGTCTGGACGCGCCGGGAAGCGAGTATGCGCATGCCGCGCGACCGGAGTCGGGTCGAGAGCTCCAAGGCCACCTCGTCTAATGCTGCTCATTAGCAATAGCCTATCACCCGTGCTCTGTGGGCGGACACGACCATGCGCCCGGACAGCGCCTCGCTGGTCCTGCACGGCTCAGCGCCCGGCGCGCACGAAGTCGGCGATGACGCGCACGAGCTCCGGCGCCCGGCTCTCCTGCACGAAGTGGCCGCCGCCGGAGATCGTGGTGTGCGGCTGATCCTTCGCCCCGGGGACGCGGGTGCGGAACTCCGCGTCGCCGCCGCGCGTGACCGGATCGTCGTCCGTGAACGCACACAGGAAGGGTTTCTCGAAAGTCTCGAAGAAGGCCCAGGCCTTCGCCTGAGCCTCGAGCGAGGGATCGTCCGGGAGCGTCGGCACCTGGCTGGGCATGGCCCGGGGTCCCATCTTGTAGCTCGGATCCGGGAAGGGCGCGTCGTAGGCGCGGCCGACGGCGGTCGTGCCCCGGAGCGCCGAAAGGCCGAAGCGGTTCAGCAGCACGGCGAGCCCCTCGCGCAGGCCCGGCTTCTCGCCCGCGCCGCGGCTCATGAGGAAACCGACGGGCAGGTCCTCCGTCTCCCAGCAGAACTTCTGCCACCAGGCGAAGGCCTCGGCGCGGGCTTCGGGCACCTTCTGCAGCGCCCGGGCCATCTCGAGCAGCGTCGGCGTCTTCGCCTCGGCACGGAACTTCCGTACGCGCTCGATCACCTCCGGGGCCCCGTCCGGGTTGTAGGGCAGACCCGTGTTCGAGATGACCACGCGATCGAAGCGCTCCGGCCGATCGACGATCATGCGCAGGCCGATCAGGCCGCCCCAGTCCTGGCCGAAGAAGGTGAGCCCGGAGAGGTCGTTCGCCTCCAGCCACTGCCCCATCCAGTCGACCTGGCGCTGGTAGCTGTAGTCCTCGCGTGCGGCGGGCTTGTCCGACTTCCCGAAGCCGACGAGGTCCGGCGCCACCACGCGCAGCCCCTCCTGCACCAGAAGCGGAATCATCTTCCGGTAGAGATAGCTCCAGCTCGGCTGGCCGTGCATGCAGAGCACAGTCGGGCCTTCCGGCGGCCCCTCGTCGAGGTGGTGGATCCGCAGCGGCGTGCCGTCCTCCGCCCGGATCTCCGTGTAGTGCGGCGCGAAGGGATAGTCCTCGAGCCCTCTGAAGCGTTCTTCCGGCGTGCGCAGTACCTTCACGTGCGATCCCTCCGCTCAGGCGCTGATGCCCTTCTGGAACGCCAGCCGCGCCTCGATGCGCGCAACGTATGCCTTCAGGTTCGCCAGCTCGTCCGGAATGCAGCCGAGGCGGTTCGACATGTAGGCGGCGTGGCCGAGCATGATGTCGGCGATGGAAAAGTCCCGGGCGACGTACTCGCGATCGGCGAGCGCTTCGTCCACCGGGCCCCAGGCCTTCGTGAGCAGACGCTGGGCCTGGCCGAGGACGTTCGCGTCGCGCCGGTCCTCCGGCAGCAGCACGGTCTGCACGACGATGGTGTTCACCGGTGGCATGACCATGCCCTCGCAGTAGTGGAACCACTGCAGGAAGGCCGGGAAGTCCGGCGAGCCCACCGGCGGCTTCATCCGTCCCGGCGCATGACGCTCGATCAGATAGTCACAGATGGCGCCCGACTCGTAGATCATCACGTCGCCGTCCTCGAGCACGGGGATGCGACCGAGCGGATGCCGGGCCCGGTGCTCGTCCGACTTCAGCGCCGAGGGGTGGAACGCCATGCGGTTCAGTTCGTAGGGGAACCCGAGCTCCTCGAGGAGCCAGACGATGCGCCCGGCGCGGCTGTTCGGTGCGTGGTGGAGCTTGAGCATCGGTAGTTCCTCGCTGGCTGATTCAGGACAGGTCCACGGGCTCGGACAGGATGCCGCCGAGCATCCTTGCGCAGAGCTCTAGGTTGGCTGCGAACTCCGGGCGGGCCTGCATGGCCCGCACGGCCTTCACGAGCGCGGGCCAGCGCGAGGCGTCCGGAAGCCCCGCGACCAGCGCCAGTTGCGTGAGCTGGCAGCCGACGGCGATATCCGCCAGCGAGAAGCGTCCGCCCACGAGATGCTCGCCGCCATCGAGGCTCGCCTCCAGGTAGTCGAAGAGCGGCGGCAGCGTCTCCTTCCAGGTCTTCCGGGCGGTGTCGAGATCGGACTCCCGACCGGAGAAGCGCGGGAAGATGATCGGGCGGAGCAGGCCCATGCCGAGCGGCATGGCGATGGACGTATCGGCGTCCTCCTCGACCCACGCGACGCGGCCCGCCTCGAAGGCGCTCTCGCCGTAAAGACCGGAATCGAGCTTGCGATCCAGATACAGGCAGATCGCCGAGGAGTCGGCGATCGTGCCCGGGATGCCCTCAGCGCCGATGCTGCGGTCGCGCAGGACCGGAATGCGCCGGGCCGGACTGATCTCCTCGAACCAGTCCGGCATGTCCATGATGTTCACGGCCTCGAAGTCGTACTCCGTGCCGGTGTGGCGCAGGAACACCTCCACCTTGCGGACGAAGGGCGAGAGGGGCGATCCGTAGACGACGATGTCGGCCATGCTGCATTCCTCGCGTCAGGGGTTTCCGCGGCCTCGTCACCGGCCGGCTTCGAGGGGATCTGCGACGATCCCGGCGTCTACTGCCGGGCCATCTCCATGCGTGCCTGCGCAGCGTCCTCGGCGTTCGCACGGCTGCCGACCTCGATGTCGACCTGGTGGAGGATGCCGCCGAACGCGAAGGCGCCGTCGTAGCGGTCGGACACGGGCAGGCCGTGATCCTGGCCGACGCTCGCGCCGACGGAACTCATCATCATCATCATCAGCGGGAGCTCGACGTGGCCGCAGGCCTCTCCGTCGATGGCGAGCGTGAGCGTCCCGGTGAAGCCCTGGAGCCGGCGCAGATGCACGGACAGCACCGCGTCGCCCACCGGCACCTCGCGCTCGGACTCGACGATGGTGTGCTCGCCGAAGGCGTTGTAGTCCACGACGAGGCGGCCGCCCTGCACGAAGATGCTCATGCCGGAGTTCGCGTTGCCCGTGGCATAGAGCACGCCCTCGTCGTCTGCGCCGCGTGTGACCGACGCCGCGAGGTCCCAGGCCATGCCGCCGGGGCTCGGCGTGGCGGCGACGGGCAGCGGCGTCATGGGTGGCCGGTAGCGATAGCGGCGGTCCCTGCGATGCACCGAATGGTCGTTCGGCTGCGGGCGGAACAGCTCGATGGTGCGATCGTCGAGGGGCAGAACCCCGTAACGCTCCGCCTCCTGCCACCAGAGTTCGACGAGCTGCGTGAGGCGCTCGGGTTCCACCGCGGCGAGGTCGTCGCACTCGGACGCGTCGGCGTCGAGGTCGTACAGCTCCCAGCGATCCTCGTCGAAGGGCACGCCCTTCCGATGGCGTGTGACGGCCTTCCAGCAGCGTCCGTCGAGTTCCGCGACGAGGGCCCGTGAACCGACCATTTCGAAGTACTGCAGACGATTGGACGCAGGCGCCTCCGGCTCGGCGAGGACGTGCGCGAAGGAGTGGCCGGTCACCGGCAGTTGCGCCCGGCCCTGGAACACGCCCGGAGGCGTCACGCCGAGCAGCTCGTAGAGCGTCGGCACGATGTCGGCGACGTTCACGAACTGGCGCCGCAGCGTGCCGCGCTGCGCCGCGTCGATGCCGGCAGGCCAGTGCACGATCATGGGCACGTGGACGCCGCCCTCGTGCGTGTTCTGCTTGTACCACTTGAAGGGCGCGTTGCCGCACTGGGCCCAGCCCCAGGGATAGTTCGTGTGGCTGTGCGGGCC
>JAZBPF010000586.1:0-2890 GCA_036351515.1 Pseudomonadales bacterium
CGCAACGTGCACCGCACGAACCTGCTGCTGGACCACCGCTACGGGACCGATTTCCGCTACGACGAGATGATGATGACGGGACCGGGCGAGGCCGGCCGGGCGCTCGCCGAGCAGCTCGCACGGACGGACATGATGGCCGCCGGCGACGATGCGCCGAAGCCCGGCGAGGGTCCGTCGAAGGAGGAGCGAGAAAACGGCTCCTACGCGCTGCGCTTCGTGGGCGAGGCCGACGACGGCGCACGCATGGCCGTCCGCGTCACCGGCGACCGGGATCCCGGCTACGGGTCGACCTCCCGCATGATCGCGGAGTGCGCGCTCTGCCTCGTGGACGAGGCTGCCGATCTGCCAGGCGGGGTCTGGACGCCCGCCGCCGCCTTCGGGCATGCCCTCGTCGAGCGCCTGCGCGCCCATGCCGGCATGACCTTCGAAGTCCTCGACTGAGCCCCGCGCGCCGCCGCGGCCTTCGTTCGACCCAGGAGACCTTCATGCGACCCGCCCGATCCTCCGCGCTGCTGCTCCTCGCCCTGCTGGCCTCGCCCTCCGCGGTCGTCCGCGCCGCCGAGGACGACGCCGCGACCACGGCGCCCCCCGAGGTCCCGCCGCCCGCGAGCTTCGTCACGGAGCACTCCGGCGTCTTCGGCGAACGGACCGTGCGCTACCGCGCCGTCGCCGGCGAGACCCACCTCACGGACGAGGCCGGGGAGCCCGTCGCCGCGCTGTTCTCCGTCGCCTACGTGGAAGCCGATGCCGGAGCCGAGCGACCGGTGACCTTCGTGTTCAACGGGGGCCCCGGCTCCGCCTCGGTGTGGCTGCACATGGGCATGTTCGGCCCCGAGCGCGTGCGCGTGGCCTCCGATGCGGATGCCGACGACGGGGCCGCGCCCTGGGTGCTGGAGCCGAATCCGGCCACCCTGCTCGACGTGACGGACCTCGTGTTCGTCGACCCGATCGGCACCGGCTTCAGCCGGGTCGTGGGCGTGGGGAAGACCGAGGACTTCTGGAGCCTGGAGGGGGATGCGGGTTCGCTCGCCCAGTTCATCCGCCGCTGGATCACCGAGCACGAGCGCTGGAACGCGCCGAAGTACCTCATCGGCGAGAGCTTCGGCACCACGCGCGCGGCGCTCATCGCGAAGACCCTCGGCGAGGACGGGCAGGACGTGGCCCTGAACGGCATCGTCATGGTGAGCCAGGCCATGGACTACACGGGCTCCAGTCCGTCGGAGGACAACCTGATCTCCTACGTGACCTACCTGCCTTCCATGGCCGCGACCGCGCGCTACCACGGCCGCGCCGGCGCGGGGACGGAGCTCGAGGCCTTCGTGCAGGACGCGCGGGACTTCGCGGTCGGGGACTACCTGCCGGCCCTCTTCCGCGGCTCCGCCCTGGAGGAGGCCGAGCGCACGCGCATCGCCACGGAGCTCGCGCGTCTCACGGGCCTCGATCGGGAGTACGTGCTGCGCTCGGACCTGCGCGTGCGCCTGCCGCGTTTCCAGAAGGAGCTACTGCGCGACCGAGGGCTCACCGTGGGCCGGCTCGACGGGCGCTACACCGCCGACGAGGCCGACGACGTGGCGGACACGCCGCGCCTCGGCGACGCCGCGAGCAACGCGATCTCGAGCGCCTACACGGCGGCCCTGAACCACTACCTGCGCACGGAGCTCGAGGTGCGCATGGATCGGCCCTACCTCACGAGCAACCGGGCCGTCGGGCAGAACTGGAACTACCGGCCGGTGCCCCTCGGCCGGTCCTGGGAGCCGTCCTACGTGAACACGGCCCGCGCGCTCACCGACGCGCTGCGGAAGAACGGCGAGCTGCGCGTGCTCGTCGCGAACGGCTACTACGACCTCGTCACGCCGTTCCTCGATGCGGAGTACACGCTCGGTCGCCACGGCATCCTCCGCGACCGCATCGCGATGACCTACTACGAGGCGGGCCACATGATGTACGTGCACGAACCCGCCTTCGAGGCGCTCATGCGCGACGTGCGGGCGTTCTACGCGCGCTGAGCGCGACGTCCATCGCCGCTGAATGCCCCTGCGGGACCCGGTTCCAGCCACCCCCGGGGGGATGGGCGAGGAAGCGGCACGGCCCGAAGCCAGCGACGCCGCCCCCCCCGCGGCCACCGAGGACGCACCATGCCGACCGTCGCCCGCATCTCCTGGCTCCGCCTCGCCCTCGAGGCCTGCGCCATCGTCGGGAGCATCCTCCTGGCCTTCGCCATCGACGCCGCCTGGGAGTACCGCCGCGAACGGGTGGAGGAGCGCGAGTCGCTCGTGCGCCTCCTCGACGAGTTCGAGGCGAATCGCGGCGAGCTGGCGCGGACCCGGGACGCCTTCGCGCGTGCACTCCCCGCCGCACGGGAGGTGCTCACCTACGGCATGCGGATCCTCACCCCCGAAGACAGTGCACACCTTCGCGGGCGCCTGCTGGAGGCGGTGGGCATCCTCACCTTCGATCCGGGTTCGGGCGCGCTCCAGTCCCTGCTCGCCTCCGGAACGCTCGAACGCATCGAGAACCGCGAGCTCCGCGCGCACCTCGCGAGCTGGTCGGGGCGCATGGACGACTACAAGGAGGACGAGCGCCAGGCCGCCTACGTCGCGAACCGGGAGGTGATCCCCTGGCTCGATCCCGTCGCCCCGCTCCCGGTGGTGGAGGAGGCGAACGACCACGAGTACGTCGTCGATCTCCAGGACGCCCTGCGGGACCTGCGCTTCCTCAACCGGATCGGCCGTCTCGTCTACGCGATGGAGGTGGCCGCCGCCGACGCGACGGCCATGGCGACGGAGATCGACAGGACGATCGCGCTGCTCGAGCGGGAGCTGGGGCGTTCGGAGTAGCGAGCGGGTCAGCGGGGGGGCTGGCGTCGCTGTCGCAGCTGAAGCTGGCTCCC
>JAZBPF010000587.1:0-3336 GCA_036351515.1 Pseudomonadales bacterium
GCTCCCGGGGGCGGCAAACGCGCGCTCATCCCGGGCGGCACCGGTCCACAGCGGCGCTCCGCTCCGGTATTCTCCGCCCGCGTTCCGGTTCTTCCCGCACCACCTCTCGCGATCCGCTCGGCGCTCCGCTGCCCTGCGCGGTGGCGTTCTGCTGCGTTCACCGCGTCCGGGAAGGGGCGCGCGGGACGGAACGGCCGGACGGATCCCCACACATCTGGAAGGAGGCGCAGCATGCGCAAGACGATCCTGGCTCTGGCACTGGTCGGTGCCGGCGCCCACGCGGAGTGGCAGCCCACGGCGGAGCTCGGCTTCGTGAGCACGACGGGGAACTCGGAGGCGAGCACCTTCAACACCAAGCTCGGGGTCGAGGGAACCTTCGGCAAGTGGACGCACGAGGCGACGGCGCTCGCCGTGCGCGGGGAGGCCGACGGGGAGGCGAACGCCGAGCGCTACCAGGCGACCTGGAGTTCCCACTACAGCCTCGCGGAGCGCCGCTACCTGACCGGCAACGCGCGTTACGAGCGCGACGACTTCTCGCCCTTCGAGTACCAGGGCATCGCCACGGTCGGCTACGGCTGGTACGCGCTCAAGGACGATCGGCAGGAGCTGCTGCTCGAGGCCGGCCCCGGTGTGCGGGTGGCGGAGCGGGTCAGCGGCGAGTCGGACACGAACGCCGTGGCCCGGGGTCTCGCCGACTACAGCATCCAGCTGACCGAGACGGCGGAATTCTTCAACACCT
Organism: Pseudomonadales bacterium; assembly: GCA_036351515.1. Classification (GTDB taxonomy): domain Bacteria; phylum Pseudomonadota; class Gammaproteobacteria; order Pseudomonadales; family Azotimanducaceae; genus JAZBPF01. Next base: position 740 of record JAZBPF010000587.1, read on the forward strand.
TCCTCGTGGAAGCCGGTGAGGACAACACCTTCATCCAGAACGACACCGGGATCTCCGTGAAGATCAACGCGGCGTTCTCCCTGAAGGCGGGCTACCAGATCCGCCGGAACTCGGAGACCCCGGCGGGCACGGAAGGGGTGGACACGCTGACGACGGTGAACCTCGTCTGGCAGCCTTGAGTCGTTCGTCGGCGCCCCCGTGGGAGTGAGCTTCGGTTGCTCAGGCGTACCGCGCGAAAGTCGCAGCGTGGGGCCATGAAGTCGCCGCTGAAGCGGGCTCCCACAGGGGGCTTCGGAGATCGAGAGAGGGAGTGCGAAGGGTGCGGAGCGTGACGAGGCCGCCGACTCTTTCCGTCGTGATCCCGGCGTTGAACGAGGCCGAGGCGCTGCCGCGGCTGCTCGCGCAGCTCGGCCCCGCGCGGTCTCGCGGGGCCGAGGTCGTCGTGGTGGACGGGGGCAGCACGGACGGGACCGTCGTCGCCGCCGAGGCGGCGGGGGTGCGGGTCGTGGCCTCGGCACCCGGGCGCGCCCGCCAGCTGCAGGCGGGCGCCGATGCGAGCGCCGGCGAGGCCCTCTGGCTCCTGCACGCCGACTCCTCGATCGATCCGTACGCCGACCAGCATCTCCTGTGGGCGCTCGCGAACAGCGGCCGCCCCTGGGGTCGCTTCTCCGTGCGGCTGTCGGGAAGGCATCCGTTGCTGCGGGTGGTCGAACGGGCCATGAACGTCCGCTCCCGCCTCACGGGCATCGCCACCGGCGATCAGGGCATCTTCCTCCTGCGTTCGGCCCTCGACGCGATCGGCGGCATCCCGCAGCAGGTGCTCATGGAGGACGTCGAGCTGTCCCGGCGCCTGAAGCGCCTCGCGCCACCCCTGTGTCTCTGGAAACGCGTGACCACCTCCTCGCGGCGCTGGGAGGCGCACGGGGTCCTGCGCACGATCCTGCTCATGTGGCGTCTGCGCCTCGCGTACTTCCTCGGGACCGATCCGGAGACGCTCGCGGCGCGCTGGCGCCGCAGCGAACCGCCCCGGTCCGCCGCGTGACGGAACTCCGGGTCCTCGTCTTCGCGCGGGCGCCGGAGCCCGGGCGCGTGAAGACGCGGCTGATCCCGGCGCTCGGCGCCGACGGGGCCGCGGCCCTCTACCTCGATCTCCTCGATCACGTCCTCGCGGAGGTGGCCGTCCCCCGGGGGCTCGCCGTGGAGCTCTGGGTCGACCGGGCGCCGGCGTCGCCGGAGCTCCGGGCCCGGGCCGACGCGATGGGAGCGGCGCTGCGCGTGCAGGCCGAGGGCGATCTGGGGCGGCGCATGGACCATGCGCTGCGCCGCGTCCTGGCGGAGGGAGCGCTGCCGATCCTCGTCGGCTCGGACCTGCCGGGCCTGCGGGCCGCCCACCTCGAGGCCGCCGCGCGGGCGTTGCAGGAGGACGCGGAGGCCGTGTTCGCGCCCGCCAGCGACGGCGGGTATGGTCTCGTGGGTCTGAAGCGACCGATGCCGGAGCTGTTCGCCGACATGCCCTGGAGCACGCCCGCCGTCATGGACGAGACCGCGGCCCGGCTGGCCGCGGCCGGCGTGCGCTGGACGCGCCTCGACGCGCTGTGGGACGTGGACGGCCCCGAGGACCTGGCGCGGCTCGCGACCCTGCCGGGCTTCCGGGCGCGGCTGACGGCCCTCGGCTGGCGCGGGGACGAGGCGGCGGCGCAGCAGTGAACCTCTTCGCCTACGGCACGCTCCAGTGCCCGGAACTCCTCCGGGCCGTCGCCGGGGTCGAACTCCCCGCGGAGGAGGCGGTGCTGCCCGGCCATCGCCGCGAGCGCGTGGCCGGGGCTGCGTACCCGGGCATCGTTCCGGACGCGGCCAGGGAGGTGCCGGGGCGTCTCTATCGCCACGTCCCGCGGCGGCTCCTGCCGTTCCTCGACGCCTTCGAGGGCGCCGAGTACCGGCGGCAGACCCTGCAGGTGCGGGCCGCCGACGGGCGCGCGGTGCCGGCCCTCGTCTATCGCCTCGAGGCGCGCACCGCCCGGCGTCTCGAGGGAGCACCGTGGGATCTCGCGACCTTCCGAGCGCGGCATCTGGAAGGCTACCTGGTCCGCTGCCGCCGGCTGCACCGGAGCCTGCGCCTCGGTCGGGACGCCGGGCGCCTGGCCTGAGGATCCGCGAAACGATCGTCCGCTCGCGGACCGGAACGCTCGCGGCGGCGCCCGGAGCCTTCACGGACACGGACGGTGCGTCCGCCCGAGAGCCCGCAGGGAAGAGAAGAAAGGAGAGCGCCCCTGTTCCCGATCCGCGACGAGAACCCGACGGTCCGCACGCCGGTTGCCACCTACCTGTTCATCGGCGCCAACGTGCTCGTCTGGGTACTGCTCCAGGGGCTCGGTGCACCGCAGGTGCTCCTCGAGTCCCTCTGCCACTACGCCCTGATCCCCGGCGACCTCCTCGGCCATGCGGACCCGGGCACGCGCATCCAGCTCTCCGAGCGGGCCACCTGCACGGTCGACGGCAGCGGTTCGCCGCTCACGCTGTTCTCGTCCATGTTCATGCACGGCAGCTGGCTGCACATCATCGGCAACCTCTGGTTCCTCTACATCTTCGGCGACAAC
>JAZBPF010000588.1:0-6263 GCA_036351515.1 Pseudomonadales bacterium
GGCACGTACTTGTCGAGGAACATCTCGAGGATCTGCACGAGCGCCGCGATCACGCCGATGTAGGACAGGTAGCCGAGGAAGGACAGGTCCACGTCCGGGAAGCCCGCCCAGGCCAGCGCCCCCTCGCGGAGGAAGTACTGGAAGAAGAGGTTGTTCACCGGAACCGTGATGGCGAGCACCACCACCACGGCGACGCCGAGGCCGATGGCCGTGGAGATCTTCTTGGAGATGGCGATGAAGGTGCACATCCCGAGGAAGAAGGTGAGAGCCATGTTCTCGACGAACACGGCCTTCACGAAGAGCCCGAGGTAGTGTTCCATCAGAGCGCCTCCCGGTACTGCACGTTCTCGGCGATCTCGTAGTCCGGCTCCTCGACCTGCGCGGGCTTCCAGGTGCGCAGGGCCCAGATGAACAGGCCGATGATGAAGAAGGCGCTCGGCGACAGCAGCATCATGCCGTTCGGCACGTACCAGCCGCCGTTGTTCACGCTCGGCAGCACCTCGAAGCCCATGAGCGTGCCGGCGCCGAGGGGCTCGCGCAGGAGCGCCACGGAGATCAGCAGCACGCTGTAGCCGAGGCCGTTGCCGATGCCGTCCACGAAGGAGAGCCAGGGGCCGTTCTGCATGGCGAAGCCCTCGGCGCGGCCGAGGACGATGCAGTTGGTGATGATCAGGCCCACGAAGACCGACAGCTTCTTGGAGATGTCGAAGGCGTAGGCCTGGAGCACCTGGTCCACCACGATCACCAGCGAGGCGATGATCGTCATCTGCACGATGATGCGGATGCTCGACGGCATGCGGTTCCGGAGCATGGACACGAAGAGGCTGGAGAAGGCGGTGACGAAGGTCACGGCGAGACACATCACCAGCGTGTTCGCCATGCTCACGGTCACGGCGAGCGCCGAGCAGATGCCGAGCACCTGCAGCGCGATGGGGTTGTTGTCGAAGATCGGGTTGAACAGCACGTCCCGGGATTTCGACACGGTCAGGCCCTCCCTTGCCGCATGCGATCGAGCCAGTTCCCGTAGCCCCGGTCACCGACCCAGAAATTGACGAGGTTCTGGACGCCCCGGCTGGTCATGGTGGCGCCGGCGAGGGCGTCCACCTGATGGTCCGCCTCGGGGCTGTCCGCCGGCGCGCGGCTCTTCACGAGTTCCACCGCCGGCGCCCCGTCGGAGCCGAAGAGCTCGACGCCGTCCCACTGGGCCTTCCAGCGCGGGTTCTCCACCTCGCCGCCGAGGCCCGGCGTCTCCTGATGCTGGTAGAAGCCGATGCCGGCGACGGTCTCGAAGTCGCCCTCGAGGGCGAGGAAGCCATAGAGCGTGCCCCAGAGCCCGTAGCCGCGGATCGGCAGGACGGCCGTCTCGACGCTCCCGGCCTCGTCGCGCTTGAGGTAGACGACCCCGTAGCGCTCCAGGCGCTTGATGGTCGCCGGGTCCTCGGCGGACGGCAGCATCTCGGAGGTGGCCGGGTCGCGGGCCGCCGCGAGCTGGTCGAAGGCCTGCGGGTCCACGGCGTCCGTGTACTCGCCCGTGCGCAGATCCACGACGCGGGTCTCGAACTCGGCGAAGAGCTCCTCGATGCCGCGGCCCTCGGCGTCCGTGGTCTGCCCTTCCTCGAGCACGCCGGCGGCCACGAGCACGTTCCGCTTCTGGTCGAGCTCCCGGTTCACCTGCTGCACCGGCTTCAGGGCCACGGCGGCCACGGAGACCAGGATCGAGCAGAGCAGACAGACGGATACGGCGACGATCAGGATGTTGCCGATGCCGTCGCGCTTAGGCTGCGACATTGCGAGCCATCCTCCTCTTGATGTTGGCCTGCACGACCGCGTTGTCGATCAGCGGCGCGAACAGGTTCCCGAACAGGATCGCGAGCATCATCCCCTCGGGGAACGCCGGATTGACGACCCGGATCATGATGCACATGGCGCCGATGAGCGCCCCGTACCAGAGGCGCCCCGTGTTGGTCATGGCCGCGGACACCGGATCCGTGGCCATGAACACCGCCCCGAAGGCGAAGCCGCCGAGCACGAAGTGCCAGCTGAAGGGCATGGCGAACATGGGGTTCGAGTCGGAGCCGATCGCGTTGAAGAGCAGGCTCATGGCGAGGCCGCCGGCGAACACGCCGGCGATGATCCGCCAGCTGGCGATGCGCATGAGCACGAGGCCGGCGCCGCCGACGAGGATCGCGAGCGTCGAGACCTCGCCCATGGAGCCCTGCATGTTGCCGAGGAAGGCGTCCATCCAGGACAGGCCGTAGTCCTCGCCGAGGGCGGCACGGCCCAGGGGCGTCGCCGCGGTCCAGCCGTCCACGGCGGTCCAGACGGCGTCGCCGGACATGGAGGCCGGATAGGCGAAGTAGAGGAACGCGCGGCCCGTGAGCGCCGGGTTCAGGAAGTTCTTCCCGGTACCCCCGAAGACCTCCTTGCCGATGATCACGCCGAAGGAGATGCCGAGGGCGGCGAGCCAGAGCGGGATCGCCGGCGGCAGGATCAGGGCGTAGAGCACGCTGGTGACGAAGAAGCCCTCGTTCACCTCGTGCCCGCGCCGCGCCGCGAAGAGCACCTCCCAGAAGCCGCCGACCAGGAAGGTCACGGCGTAGGCCGGCAGGAAGTAGGCCGCGCCGTGGACGAAGTTGTCCCAGACGCTCGTGGCGTCGAAGCCGGCCAGGGTGCCGATGATTGCCCCGCGCCAGCCCTCGGCGCTCTCGAGCCCGAGCGTGGCGAGCGCCTCGTTGGCGTTCTTCCCGATCATGAACATGCCGACGAACATGGCCGGGAAGGTGCACGCCCACACGGAGATCATGATGCGCTTGAGGTCGATCGCGTCGCGGACGTGGGCGTCGCCGCCGGTGACGCGCGCGGGCTTGTAGAGGAAGGTGTCGACGGCCTCGTAGAGCGCCATCCACTTCTCGTACTTCCCGCCCTTCTCGAATTCCGGTTCCAGGCGGTCGAGATACTCTCGCAGACCCATGGCGTCTCAGCCCTCCTTCTCGATGGTCGTCAGGAGCTTGCGCAGAACGGGCCCGTATTCGTACTTGCCCGGGCACGCGAAGGTGCACAGGGCGAGATCCTCCTCGTCGAGTTCCAGTGCCCCGAGGGCGATCGCGTTGTCGATGTCGCCGACGAGGAGCGCGCGGAGCAGCTGCGTCGGCAGGATGTCCAGCGGCATCACGCGCTCGTAGCTGCCGACGGGCACCATCGCCCGGGGGGAGCCGTTGGCCGTGGTCGTGAAGTCGAAGCGCTTGCCGCCGAAGAGCTTCGAGACGAACACCGGCAGCACGGAGAAGCGGTCCTTTCCGGGTCGCAGGTAGTGGAACAGCTCGCGTTCCCGGTCCTCGGCGAGCACCGAGACCTGACCATGGTACCGACCCAGGAAGGCGAGCGCACCGCGGGCCGTGCGCCCCGCGAAGATGGAGCCGGAGATCGGCCGGAGCTCGCCGCCGTCGGTCTCGCCGGCGAGGAGCTCGTCGACGCTCGCGCCGAGGCGCGTGCGCAGGAGCCGCGGCCGCGCCACCGGCGGCCCGCCGAGGGCCACCACGCGCTCCGTGAAGAGCACCCCGTCGAGGAAGGTGCGGCCGATGGCGATGACGTCCTGGTAGCCGATGGTCCAGACGGTCTTCGACGGCCCCACCGGGTCGAGGAAGTGGATGTGCGTGCCCGGCAGACCCGCCGGATGCGGCCCGGCGAAGGTCTCGCGGCGGATCCGCGCGTCGTTGCCGTCGGGGATCCGCGCGTCCGGCGCCGTGCACAGGTGCACGGGCGCGTCGACGAGGCGGGCGAGCAGGTCCAGGCCGTGGCCGAAGGCCTCGGCGTGCGGCTCGATCACCACCTGCGGGTCCGCGGCGAGCGGATGGGTGTCGATGGCCGTCACGAACAGGGAGTGGGGCCGGCTGCCCGGCGCGGGAATCCGGGAGAACGGGCGGGTGCGCAGCGCGGTCCAGAGGCCGCTCGCCAGCAGCGTCGCCTCGATGGCCGCGGGATCGGCCGCCGCGACGGCCTCCGGGCCGAGGGTCTCGAAGCGCTCGGCCCCGGCGCCGTCGTCCACGTCGATGACCACCGCCTGGAGCGAGCGCTTCGCACCGCGGTGGATGGCACTCACGGTCCCGGCGGCCGGCGCGGTGAAGAGCACGCCCTCGGTCTTCTTGTCGTCGAAGAGCGGCTGGCCGAGGCGGACCGCTTCCCCCTCGCGCACCTGCATGGTCGGCTTCATGCCGACGTAGTCGGGCCCGAGGAGCGCCACCTGGCGCACGGGACGGGCGTCTTCGATGGTCTGCTGCGGGGTGCCCGAGATGGGCAGATCGAGGCCTCGCTTGATGCTGATCATGCTGGGATGGCTGCACCCTTGCTCGTTTCGGACCCGGCGTCCGTGCGCGGACGCCGATCGCTCGGCCCGACGAGGACACGGCCTGCCCTCGCGGGGGTGAGGGGCTGCCGGTCGAGCGCATCCGACGCCATGCGGACGCGTGGCAAGAGGACCGGTCGGCCCAGGCCATCTGATCGAGGGTCGGGGGCTCCGGACGCCGGAAGGGGCGCCGGACTTCGCCGCAAGTCCGGGAGACGCGGAGCGCGCCGCCGGACGCCTTTCAGAAGCCGCGCAAATTATAGGGATGGCAAGGATTTTCTGCTAGCTGGACAGGCGGCGAACAGCAGTGGACAAGCCCTGTACAAGCCCCGCGACGCCCTGGACGGGCGGCGCGGGGCCGGGGGGCGGCGCTCAGCCGAAACCGGTGTCGGCGACGTCCTTGGGGATGAGCGGATAGCGGATGCCGGCCCACTTCTGGACGATGCGGATCACCTGGCAGGTGTAGCCGAACTCGTTGTCGTACCACACGTAGAGCACGACCCGGTTGCCGTCGACGATGGTGGCCACCCCGTCGACGATGCAGGCGTGGCGGTTGCCGACGAAGTCGCTGGAGACGACCTCCGGGGAGGTCGTGAAGTCGATCTGCCGCTGCAGCGGCGAGTGCAGCGCCGTCCAGCGCAGGTACTCGTTGATCTCCTCCACGCTCGTGTCGCGCCCGAGCGTCAGGTGGCAGATCGCCAGCGAGACGTTCGGCGTCGGCACGCGGATCGCGTTGCCCGTGAGCTTGCCCGCGAGCTCCGGCATGAGCTTGATCACCGCGGAGGACGCGCCGGTCTCCGTGATGACCATGTTCAGGGGCGCCGCCCGGCCCCGCCGGTTCTTCTTGTGGAAGTTGTCGATGAGGTTCTGGTCGTTCGTGTAGGCGTGCACCGTCTCGAGGTGCCCGTGCACGATGCCGAACTTCTCGTTCATGACCTTGAGCACGGGGACGATGGCGTTCGTCGTGCACGAGGCCGCCGCGAGGATCGTGTCCGCCGGATCCACGAGCTCGGAGTTCACGCCGGAGACGATGTTCTTGATCGCCCCCTTGCCCGGCGCCGTGAGGATCACGCGGGAGGCACCCTTCGCCTCGAGGTGGCGCGAGAGGCCCGCCTCGTCCCGCCAGACGCCGGTGTTGTCGATGATCAGCGCGTCCTCGATGCCGTAGGCCGTGTAGTCCACCTCGGCGGGGTCACTCGAGTAGATCACGCGGATCACGTTGCCGTTGGCGATGATGCACTGGTTCTCCTCGTCCACGCGGATCGTGCCCTGGAAGGGGCCGTGGACGGAGTCGCGGCGGAGCAGGCTCGCGCGCTTCTCGAGGTCGTCCTTCGCGCCGGAGGGGCGCACGACGATGGCGCGCAGGCGGAGCTGGTGGCCGCCGCCGGTCTTCTCGATGAGCAGGCGCGCGGCGAGGCGGCCGATGCGGCCGAAGCCGTAGAGGACCACGTCCTGCGGCCGCTCGAGGGGCGGCACGTGCCGGCCGATGACCTCGGCGCATTCCCGGCGGACGAAGTCGTCGACGGTGATGCCGTTGCCCTCGGACTCTTCCATGAACCGCGTCGTGAGCTTGCCGACGTCGATGTGCGAGGGGCCCAGGTCGAGGCGGGACATGGCCTCGAGCACCGGGTAGCTCTCGAACTCCGACAGCTCGTTGCGCGCCACCTGGCGCACGTAGCGGTGCGTCTTCATGAGCTGGGTCACGCTCTGGTTGTAGAGCGCACGCCCGTAGCAGTAGGTGACGACGTTCCGGCGGTAGAGCCGGCCGATGATGGGGATCATCGCCTCGGCCAGTTCTTCACGCTGTTTCCAGTCGGGGAAGTAATCGTCGAGGCTCGGCAGCGCCACTGTCCCGTCCTTCCGATGCAGACCCGTGGATCGCGGCGGGACGAGAGGCGTCCACCGCGGTGAGCGACGCGCA
>JAZBPF010000589.1:0-5502 GCA_036351515.1 Pseudomonadales bacterium
GCGCATCGCCCGCCTCATGGCGGCGCTCTGCCTGCTGCTCGGACTCGCGCTCCCGGTGACCGAGCTCGTGCCGTTCTCGGCGTCGACGGCGGGCGTCGCCTTCCTGGCCTTCGGTCTCTCCCTCGTGACCTTCGACGGGGCCCTCGCCCTGGCGGCCATGGTCCTGCTCGGGGCGACCCTGACCGGCCTGGCCCTGCTCTGGTCCTGACCGGGCTCGCCAGCGCCGGAGCGAGGCGCCATCATCGTCGCCATGAACCTTCCCCCCGGTACGCGCATCCGCCACCTCCTCGCCCGGTCCCTCCGCGGCCCGCTGCTGCTGCTCTGCCTCGCGGGGACCGGCGCTGCGCAGGCGACCGAGGCCGGCCTCACGGTCTTCGCCGCCGCGAGCCTCACGGACGCCCTCGGCGCCCTGGCCCGACGCTGGGAAGCGGAGGGCCACGCGCCGCTGCGCCTGTCCTTCGCCGCCTCCTCGACGCTCGCCCGGCAGCTCGAGGCCGGCGCACCGGCGGACCTGTTCTTCTCGGCGAACCGGCGCTGGAGCGAGTACCTCCTCGCCGAGGGCCTGCTCGTCGAGGACTCGCTGCGCACCCCCATCGCCAACGCCCTCGTGGTCGTGGCCCCGGCGGACCGCCTCCCGGCCCGCCGGGACGCGGCGCTGCTCGACGACCTCGCCGCGGCCCTGGGCCCGGACGACCGGATCGCGGTGGGCGATCCGGAACACGTGCCCGCGGGCCTCTACGCGCGTCAGGCGCTCGAGACCCTCGGCCAGTGGGAGGCGCTCGCCCCGCGCCTCGCCCGCGCCGACAACGTCCGCGCCGCGCTCGCCCTCGTGGCGCGCGGGGAGGCGCCCCTCGGCATCGTCTACGCCACGGACGCGGCGATCTCCGAGCGCGTGCGCGTGGTCGCGGCGATTCCCCCGGAGCACCACGACCCGGTGGTCTACCCGGTCGCCGTGGTCGCCGGCCGGGACGGGCCGGAGGTCCGGGCGTTGCTCCAGTTCCTCACGGGGACCGGCGCCGCCCCGGTGTGGGCCCGCTACGGTTTCCTGCCGCACTGACCGTGCTCGAGGCCGCGGAACGGGAGGCGCTGCTCCTCAGCCTGAAGGTGGCGGCCGTCGCCGTGACCGCGGCCCTGCCCCTCGCCGTCGCCGCCGCGCGGCTCCTGGCGCGCCGGGACCTGCCGGGACGGGTGCTCCTCGACGGGCTCGTGCACCTGCCCCTGGTGCTGCCGCCGGTGGTGGTCGGCTACCTGCTCCTGCTCGCCTTCGGCACCCGCGCCCCCCTCGGGGCCTGGCTCGAGGCGACCTTCGGGCTCCGCTTCGTCTTCCACTGGACCGGCGCCGCCCTCGCCGCCGCCGTCGTGACCTTCCCGTTCCAGGTGCGGGCGATCCGCCTCGCCATGGAGGCCATCGACCCGGGCCTCGAGGAGGCCGCGGAGACCCTCGGCGCCGGCCCCGGCGAGCGCTTCCTGCGCATCACGCTGCCGCTGGCGCTGCCGGGGGTGCTCGCGGGCGCCGTCACCGCCTTCGCGGCGAGCCTCGGCGAGTTCGGGGCCATCATCACCTTCGTCTCGAACGTCCCCGGCGAGACCCGCACGCTCCCGCTGGCGATCTACACGGCGATCCAGACGCCCGGCGGCGAGGCCCTGGCGGCGCGGCTCGCGGCCCTGTCCATCGCCCTCGCCCTCGGGGGCCTCGTCGCCGCGGAGCTCGCCGCCCGGCGCCTGCGACGCCGGATCGCCCCGTGACCCTCGCCGTGCGCGTCGCGCACCGGCGCGGAGCCTTCGCGCTGGCGGTGGACCTCGAGGTCCCGAGCACTGGGGTGACCGCGGTGCTCGGCGCTTCCGGCGCGGGGAAGAGCACGCTCCTGCACGCGGTGGCGGGGCTCCTGCGCCCCGCCGAGGGACGGATCGTCCTCGACGGACGGGTGCTCCTGGACACGGAGCAGCGGATCCTGGTGCCGGCGCGGCGCAGACGCATGGCCTGCGTGTTCCAGGACGCGCGCCTGTTCCCGCATCTCGACGTGCGCGGGAATCTGCGCTTCGGGATCCGCCGCCGCCGCACGCCCCTCACGGCCGAGACCTTCGACGCCCTGGTGGCCGTGCTCGGCCTCGGGTCCCTGCTCTCCCGGCGTCCGGCGACCCTCTCCGGCGGCGAGCGTCAGCGCGTCGCCATCGGCCGGGCCCTGCTCTCCGATCCGGACCTGCTGCTCCTCGACGAGCCGCTGGCGGCCCTGGACGCGCCCCGGCGCCGGGAGATCCTCGCCACCCTCGCCCGCCTGCGCGACGAGGCCGGCGTGCCCATGCTCTACGTGACCCACCGGCGCGAGGAGATCGCCCGGCTCGCGGACCGCGTGGTCGTGCTCGAGACGGGCCGCAGCGTCGCCGACGGCGAGGTCGGCGACGTGCTCACGCGCCTGGAGCTCGCGGACCGCTTCGACGGCGGCGCGGAGAGCGTGCTGGAGGGGACAGTGCAGGCCCAGGAGCCGGAGTGGGCGCTCACCACGGTCGCCTGGGCCGGCGGCACGCTGCAGGTGCCCGACATCGCGGGGGCGCCCGGGCGGGCGGTGCGGCTCGCGATCCGCGCCGAGGACCTGCTCCTGGCGACCGAGCCTCCTGCCGGCCTCAGCGCGGCGAACCGGTTCCGGGCGCGGGTGACGGACCTCCGGGAGGACGACGGTCCCTGGGCGGACGTTCGCCTCGCCTGCGGCGACGTGCGCCTCGTGGCCCGCATCACCCGCCGCTCCCGGGTGCGCCTCGGGCTCGCGACGGGCAGCGAGGTCTGGGCGCTCGTGAAGACCGCGACGCTCGTCGGCTGACGCCGGGGGCGCCGTCGGCGCAGGGTCAGCGCAGGGTCAGCGCAGGGTCAGCGCAGGGTCAGCGCAGGGAGAGGAGCTGCCCCACGGACGGATCGGCGACCCCGTCCAGGGTCTCGAGGTAGACCCGGCGCACCGCTTCCTCGCCGCGCTCGCGACGCAGCTGCAGCCAGCCGCTCGTCGCCGCCGTGAAGGTCCGCCAGCCCGCCGCCAGGCGCGTGTCGTAGCCGGCCGGCCCCCAGTCGTCCATGCGCTTGCGGATCCGGTCCGGGGCGAAGAAAAGGGCCGGGCGCGGCCCCGGCAGCTCCTCCGCGCCGCCCCGCGCCTCCCAGTGCGTGCCGCCCACGAGCATGCTGTGCACGAGCGCGTCCGCGAGGTGGACGTGGATGCGCCGGAGCACGGCGCCGTTGCCGGCCAGGTCCACGGACACGGTGTGGGTCGAGGCGTCGAGGGTCTCGAGAGCGTCGTAGGCGAGCACCCGGTGGTAGCAGCCGAGGGACTCGCAGAAGGCCACGTGCTCCGGGGACGTGAGCCCCACCACCTCGAGGTCCCCGCGCTGGTGGGCGAGGAAGGCGGTGCCGACGGCGGTCTTGCTGGAGGCGCTCGTGAGCAGCAGCCGCTCCGCCTCGAGGCCGGCGGCGTCGACGATGAAGTCGTCGATGAGGAAGGAGGTGGTGAACAGCGGGCGCAGCACCATCTGCAGCCCTTCCTCCTCGCGGTCGTAGGCCGGGTCCGTGCGCGTGCGCTGGTAGCCGTTGTAGACCGGATGCAGGTGCGCCCGGTGCGCCGCACCGTCGGAGAAGCCGCGCTCGTTCACGCGCGCCGGGCGCATGCGCAGCCAGGAGGCCATGGGGAAGTAGCCGTAGAGCCGCTCGCCGGCCTCGACGCCGGAGGCCCGCGAGCGGACCACGTCGCCGAAGCCCCAGACGGGGATCCGCCCCCAGCCCTCCTCGGCGGGGAAGAAGTCCCAGTACTGCATGGCCTCGCCGAAGACCGCGTAGGTGACGTTGTTCGCCGTGAAGGCGAAGACGTCCACGGCGACGATCACCTCGCCGTCGTCGAGCTCGCCGTCTTCGGGGGCCCCGATTGGCACGAAGCGCGTCCGGCGCAGGTCGTCCCTGCGCACCTGGAAATCCACCGGCTCGTCCATGCGCGTCCCTCCCCGGACCCGATGCGTCACGACGCGTCCGGCGGAGCCCCCGCCGGCGCCGGGGCACCATGCGCTCGCCCCCGGGAGCGGTCAAGGCGCCCGCGCGCCGGGGTCAGTCCTCCTCGAAGCGCTTCACGTAGCGCATGAGCTCGCCGGCGTAGCCGTGGCGGTCGTAGACGGAGCGCGCCCGCTCGTTGTTCACGAACACGTGGAGCGTCATGGAGCGGGCCCCGGACTCCTCCGCGGCGTCCTCGGCGGCCCGGAGCAGGCGCCGGCCGAGGCCCTGACCGTCGGCGACGGTGGCGATGGCGATGGCCTCGAGGTGCGCGCTCGGATCGCGGCTCATGAACTCCGGCTGGAGCCGGACCAGCGCGAGACCGACGACCCCGTGCGTCTCGTCCTCGGCGACGAGCACGATGCAGTCCGGCTCCTCCCCGGCGGCCCAGCGCGCGAGCGTCTGCGCGTCGCCCTTCCACAGGTCCTCGGCAGCTCGCCCGGCGGGCAGCTCGAACTCCGCGAGGCGCGGCAGCAGCGCGCACATCGCGTCGAGATCGTCCGGGGTGGCCGGACGGATCCGTGCGTCTCTCATGGCTCTCTCCCTCGCGCCGGGCGGGATGGCCGCCCGGCGTGGCGGCGGATGATAGCGGCGGTCGAAGGGCGGAGACAGGCCGCCTTGTGCGTCCGGGAGCCGTGACCGACGATGCGGGAAGGAGACCCGCATGGCCTACCTCGCCCTCGCCACCGCGCTGCTCGGCACGACGCTCCTCGCCGGGCGCCTGCCGGCCGGTGGCTGGAGCTGGGATCTGCTCAACGGGCTGGGCCTCGGCGCCTGCGCGCTCCTCGTGGAGCTGAGCCGGAGTTCCGCGTCGCCGCCGCGTCCACCGGGCCTCGCCCTGCACCGTCGCCTCGCCGAGGCGAGCGCCGTCCTGGTGCTCGCGCACGCGCTCGGCCTCCTGGTGCTGGAGCCGACGCTGTGGGTCTGGCTCGCGCCGGAAGGGCCGCCCTACCTGCTCGCCGGACTCGCGGGCGGAGTCGGGGTGCTGGTCCTGACCGTGTCCGCCTGGCCGGGGCCGCGCCGGCGCCTCTTCGCCGGCAGCGCCTTCCGGAGCTGGCATCGGGCCGCGAGCCTGCTGGTCGTGCCCCTCGTGGCCTGGCACGTGGCCGGCGCCGGCTTCTACCTCTCCACGCCCGTCGCCGTCGGCGCGTTCCTCGCCCTCGCCGCGGGCCTGCCCCTCGGGGCCTGGGGCGCCCGCCGCCTCGGGCACCGCCTGGGGCCGGATCCGGCGGACCCGCGCCTCGCGGACGCGTTCCTGCCCCTCGCCGGGACCACCGCGGGCCTCGTCCTGCTCTTCGCCCTGGTCCGGAACCTCTGACCATGCGCGGCGCCCTCGTGCCGGTGCTGCTCCTCGCCCTGCTCGTCGCGGCGATCGCGGCGCTGCGCCCGGCGCGCCTCGAGGCCCGGCCCCTGCTGCCGCTCGCCTTCGCCCACGCCGACCACCAGACCGTGAACTGCGTGGGCTGCCATCACGAGTTCGTGGA
>JAZBPF010000590.1:0-4475 GCA_036351515.1 Pseudomonadales bacterium
AGCGTCTCGTAGGGCTCGGGCACGCCCTCGCGGCGCATGAGCGTCTGGATCGCCTCGCCGAGCACCTCCCAGCTCGCCTCCAGGTCCTCCGCGAGGCGCGCCCGGTCGATCTCGAGCTTGCCGAGGCCCTTGAGCGTCGCCTTCAGGGCGATGAGCGCGTGCGCCGCGCCGACGCCGAGATTGCGCAGCACCGTGGAGTCCGAGAGATCGCGCTGCCAGCGCGAGACCGGCAGCTTCTCCGCCAGATGGCCCAGCACCGCGTTCGCGAGGCCGAGGTTGCCCTCGGAGTTCTCGAAGTCGATGGGATTGACCTTGTGGGGCATGGTCGAGGAGCCCGTCTCCGTGGCCACGGCCCGCTGCCGGAAATAGCCGAGGGAGATGTAGCCCCAGACGTCGCGGTCCAGATCGAGGAGCACCTGGTCGAAGCGCATGAGCGCGTGGCACCAGGCGGCGATGCCGTCGTGCGGCTCGATCTGCGTCGTGTAGGGGCTCCAGGCGAGCCCGAGGCCCTCGACCACGCGCCGGGCGAGGGCGGGCCAGTCGAGCTCCGGCACCGCGGCCACGTGCGCGTTGAAGTTGCCGACGGCGCCGTTGAGTTTCGCCGGCAGCGGCACGGCGGCGAAGGCGTCCCGGGCGCTGCGCAGCCGGTGCACGAAGTTCGCGAGTTCCTTGCCGAGGGTCGTGGGGGAGGCGACCTGGCCGTGGGTGCGCGAGAGCATGGGCACGTCGGCGAACTCGTGGGCCAGCTCCGCGAGGCGCTCGAGCACCGCGTCCATGGCCGGCAGCAGCACCTCGTCGCGTCCCGTGCGCAGCATGAGCGCGTGGGCGACGTTGTTCACGTCCTCGGACGTGCAGGCGAAGTGCACGAACTCGACGTGCGGGGCCAGCTCCGGGATCTCCGCGAGGCGCTCCTTCAGGAAGTACTCCACGGCCTTCACGTCGTGGTTCGTGGTCCGCTCGATCTCCTTGATGCGCGCGGCGTCCGCCTCGTCGAAGTCGTCGCCGAGGGCCTCGAGGCGGGCGCGGAGCGCGTCCGGGAAGGACGGCAGCTCCGGCAGCTCCGGCGCCTCCGAGAGGGCCAGGAACCAGCGCAGTTCCGTGCGCACGCGGAAGCGCAGCAGGCCGTACTCGCTGAACACGGGGCGCAGGGCCTCGGTCTGGGCGGCGTAGCGACCGTCGAGGGGCGAGATCGCGAGGAGCGGGGAGGAGGTCATGCCCGGGTCTCCGTCAGGGCCTGCAGGATGGGATGCGTCCGGTCGCGAGGCGGTCCGGTCAGGTCAGTTCAGGGTCTCGTAGAGCTCCGCGGCCGCGTGCTGCACGGCGCGGCGGTTCAGCACCAGGCGCCAGCGGCGCCCACCGAGCTGGTGCCAGAGCACCGCCGCGCGCACGCCGCCGAGGAGCAGCGCGCGGATCCGGTCCGCGTTCCGCGGGTCCTGCAGCGCCGCGGCGTCGCCGACCACCTGGATCCGCTGGCGCAGCGTCGAGAGCGTGTCCTGGTAGAGACTCGCGTAGGCGCCGACGATCGTCTCGTGGAGCAGGTCGAAGTGCGCGAGCTGCTCGCGGATCCGCCCGAGGCGCTGATCCAGCACGCGCCGCAGGTCCGGCCGTCGCGCGAAGCGCCGTTCCACCTGCACCACCGAGAAGCCGTAGCGGAGGACCTCTGCGTGGCCCCGGGAGCGGGCCGGGTCGAGGGCGTCGCGCACCATGAG
This sequence comes from Pseudomonadales bacterium, assembly GCA_036351515.1. GTDB lineage: Bacteria > Pseudomonadota > Gammaproteobacteria > Pseudomonadales > Azotimanducaceae > JAZBPF01. Next base: position 1,710 of record JAZBPF010000590.1, read on the forward strand.
CAGTCCCAGGCGCACGCCGGCCACGCCGCCGAAGACGTCCGCCACCGCGTCCGGATCCTCCACCAGGACGCTCTGGAGCGTGGTCCGGAACGCGGGCTCGTCCAGGGGACGGCCGTGGGCGACGTCCGCGACGAGCGCGGCGGCCTGGAAGACGCCCGCGAGCGCGAGCGCCCGGTCCTGCGTGCTCCAGCTCAAGCGACGCCCCGCAGCGCGGAGCCCTCCGTGCGCGCCCTGCGCTCGATGACGCCGCCGCCGAGACACTGCTCGCCGTCGTAGAAGCAGGCCCACTGGCCGGGGGTCACGGCGCGCTGGGGCGAATCGAAGTCCACCACCACGGCTCCGTCCGCCTCGATGTGCAGCGTGCAGGGCTGCAGCGCCTGCCGATGGCGGATGCGCGCGGTGAGCCGGGCGGGGGAAGCGGGCGCCCCGTCGATCCAGGCCGGCGCCGGCACGGTCATCCGGTCGTGGAAGAGGGCGGGGTGATCCGCACCCTGCACGACGCGCAGCACGTTGCCGGCGAGGTCCTTCTCCGCCACGTACCAGGGGTCCCCGTCGCCGTCCCGGCGGCCGCCGATGCCGAGGCCCTGGCGCTGGCCGATGGTGTAGAAGGACAGGCCGCGGTGCTCGCCGAGCACGGTCCCGTCCGGGGTCTCGATGGGGCCCGGGTCGCGGGCGACGTAGCGCTCGAGGAAGTCCGCGAAGCGACGCTCGCCGATGAAGCAGATCCCCGTGGAGTCCTTCTTGGCGTGGTTCTCGAAGCCCGCGCGGGCGGCGATGGCACGCACCTCGGGCTTGGTCAGGTCGCCGAGGGGGAACAGGCAGCGCCGGAAGCGCTCCCCGGGCACGGCCTGCAGGAAGTAGGTCTGGTCCTTGTCCTCGTCCACGGCGCGGAGCAGGCGCACCCGGTCGCCGTCCACGGCGAGGCGCGCGTAGTGCCCGGTGGCCACGTAGTCGGCCCCGAGGAGCTCCGCGTACTCGAGGAACACGGCGAACTTGATCTCCCGGTTGCAGAGCACGTCGGGATTGGGCGTGCGTCCGGCGCGGTACTCGGCCAGGAAGGCCTCGAAGACCGCGTCCCAGTACTCGGCGGCGAAGTTCGCCGTGTGCAGGGGGATGCCGAGGCGCTCGCAGACCGCGCGGGCGTCCGCGAGGTCCTCCTTCGCCGTGCAGTACTCGGTGCCGTCGTCCTCCTCCCAGTTCTTCATGAACAGGCCCTCGACGCGGCAGCCGGCCTCGAGCAGGCGCAGGGCGGCGACGGAGGAGTCGACGCCCCCGGACATGCCGACGACCACGCGCGCCCCGGCGGGCAGCGGCGGGAGGAGTTCCTGGCTCATGACGGGAGGACCGGCCCCGCGGTTGGTGGCCCGAGAAAGGCGCGATATTGTACGGGCCCGCTCCGGACCGGGCCACCGCCCGGCCGCCCCCGAGGAGGTCCCATGGCACCGTCCGGCACCGGCGAGGGCCCGTCGCCCCTCTCCCATCTCGACGAGGCCGGCCACGCCCGCATGGTCGACGTGGGCGAGAAGCCCGTCACGACCCGCGAGGCTCTCGCCCGGGCGGAGCTGCACATGCGCCCCGGGACCCTCGCGCTGATCCTCGAGGGCGGCGTGCCCAAGGGCGACGTGCTCGCCGTGGCGCGCATCGCCGGCATCCAGGCCGCCAAGCGGACGCCGGAGCTGATTCCGCTCTGTCATGCGCTGCCGCTCTCCTCCGTGAAGGTGGAGTTCGCCTCCGATCCCGCCGCCGGCGTGCTGCGCATCGAGGTGGTCTGCCGCACGGAGGCACGCACGGGAGTCGAGATGGAGGCGCTCACCGGCGCCAGCGTCGCCGCGCTCACCGTCTACGACATGTGCAAGGCCGTGGAGAAGGGCATGCGCATCGGGCCCGTGGAGCTGCTCGAGAAGCGCGGCGGGCGCTCCGGGGAGTGGGTCCGGGGCGGGGAGGCCCCGTGAGCGCGCTGCGCGTGCGCTACTTCGCCGCCCTGCGCGACGCCCTCGGCCGCGAGGAGGAGCGCGTCCCCGTGGCGGGCGAGGGCCTGCGGCTCGCCGCGCTCCGCGACCTGCTCCTCGAGCGCCACGGCGAGGCGGCGGGGGCCCTGGCCGCGCCGGGGGTGCGCGTGGCCGTGAACCAGGCCTTCGCCGAGTCCGACGATCCCTGGCTCGTGCCCGGGGACGAGGTGGCGTTCCTGCCGCCGGTCACCGGAGGCTGAGGTGCGCCCCGAGATCCGCGTCGGTCCCGAGGACTTCGACCTGGGCGAGGCGTACGCGGCGCTCCGCCGGCGGGCGCCCGCAGCGGGGGCCGTGGCCGCCTTCGTGGGCTGTGTGCGCGACCTCTCCGACGGCGGCGCCGTCGACGTCCTGGAGCTCGAGCACTATCCGGGCATGACCGAGCGCAGCGTCGCCGAGGTGGCCGACGAGGCCGCGCGCCGCTGGCCCCTCGACGCCCTGACCGTCGTTCACCGGGTGGGCCGCCTCGGCCCGGCGGAGCAGATCGTCCTCGTGCTCGCGGCGAGCGCCCACCGCGAGGCCGCCTTCGACGCGGCCCGCTTCGTCATGGACTACCTCAAGACCCGCGCCGTGTTCTGGAAGCGCGAGCGTGGTCCCGCCGGCGAGCGCTGGATCGAGTCCCGGGCCTCGGACCACGCGGCCGCGGCGGCCTGGCGGGACTCCGCGGAGGACGCTCCGGAGCGTTGAGGGGCTGCGCCGCCCAGCGCCCCGGCGCGAGGCCCTCGAGCGTGAAGGGGCCGACGCGCGTGCGGACCAGACG
>JAZBPF010000591.1:0-8837 GCA_036351515.1 Pseudomonadales bacterium
GTCCTCGGCCTTCTTCAACAGCGGGACCGCGTCGCTCTCCGCACGCATCGTCGATCCGGCGGCCCTGACCACGAGCGACTACCGCCTGGTCCGCGACGGCGCCAGCTACAGCCTGCGGCGCCTCACGGACGGCGCCACCACGGACGTCACCGCCGCCTTCGCTGGCGGTCCGCCGGCCACGGTCACGGTCGACGGCCTGGAGCTGTCCTTCGATGCCGGCGCGCTGGCGGACGGCGACCAGTTCGTCATCCAGCCGACGCTCGCTGCCGCGGGCGGCATGGCCGTGGCAGTGGGCAGCGGCCGCGCGATCGCCGCCGCGGGCGTCCTCCGGGCCGAGGCCGACGCCGGCAACACGGGCTCCGCCGCCATCGACCAGCCCCGGGTCGCCGACGTCGCGACCCTGCCCCTCGGGGGCGGCGGCATCGAACTCGTCTTCGACGCCGGCGCAAACCAGTGGAACGTGGTCGGCGGCCCGGGCGGCACCATTCCCTACGATCCGGCCACGGATTCCGGCGGCCTGCCCGTGACCCTCGGGCCGGACGGCCTGGCCTTCACGCTCTCGGGGACGCCCGCCGACGGGGACGTCCTGCGCATCGTCGACAACGCTGGCGGCCGCGGCGACAACCGCACGGCGCTGGCCGTCGCCGCCGGCGGCCGGTTCGGCGCCCTCGAGGGCGGCACCGCCACGATCCCCGAGGCCTACGGCGCCGTCGTGGCCGAAGTCGCCACCCGTTCCCGGGAGGCGCAGGTGGCCAGCGAGGTCGAGGCCTCGCGCCTCGAATCGGCCCGCGGTCGCCGGGAGGCGATCGCCGGGGTCAATCTCGACGAGGAAGCGGCCGATCTCCTCCGCTACCAGCAGGCCTACGCGGCGGCAGCGCGGGTCGTCGCGGTCGCCGACGAGCTCTTCCAGACCCTGCTCGACGCCGTGAGGTAACGCCATGCGCATCTCCACGAACCTCGTCTTCGAGCGGGGCCGCAACGCGCTCACGGAGCAGCAGGCCGAGGTCTCCCTGCAGCAGCTCCGGCTCGCTTCGGGAAAGAAGTACCTTTCTCCCGCGGAGGATCCGAGCGCGGCGGTGCAGTCGCTCGAGTTCACCCGCGCCATCGAGGCGACGAATCAGTACCTTCGCAACGGCACGCTCGCCGAGAACCGGCTCGCGTCCCAGGAATCCGTGCTCGTCGCGGTCGGCCAGAACATCCAGCGGGTGCGGGAACTGGCGATCCAGGCGGCGAACGCGCCCCAGACCGACGCCACGCGGGGGGACATCGCCGTCGAGATCGGGCAACGGCTCGAGGAACTGATCGACCTCGCGAACACCCAGGACGCGAGCGGTGAGTACCTGTTCTCTGGCTTCCAGAGTGGAGTGCGACCCTTCTCCCGGACGGCTGCGGGAGTCGTCTACAACGGCGATTCCGGAGAGCGCTCCATCGCCGTGAGCCCGGAGCGGCTGATCCGGGTCAGCGACTCTGGGCGCGACGTGTTCATGGACCTGCCGGAAGGAAACGGCGGCTTCACGATCGCACTGAATCCGGCCAACCAGGGCGCGGGAGTCATCGAGGTCGGAACCGTGACCGATCCCGCCGCGTACGCGGACGCTGCCTACGAGATCGAATTCACGGCGGAGGACCGGTTCACGGTCCGGGACGGCACCGGCGCAGTGGTGGCCACCGACGTCGCGTACACGTCCGGCGCGGACATCGGGATCCTTCCCGGCATCTCGTTCGCGATCGACGGAGCGCCTGCCGTCGGGGATCGCTTCGAGATCGCCCCAGCTGGGAATCGGAGCATCTTCGCCACTTACGAGGAACTGATCGGATCGCTGCGGGCCGGCGCGGAGAGTCCCGTGGGGATGGCGCGGCTGCAGACCTCCATCGGCCGGGTGCTCGAGGGCTTCGACACGGCCCTGACCAACATGGTGGACGTCCGCGCCGATCTCGGCGCGCGGCTGCGGAGCCTCGAGTCTTATCGCGAGATCAACGAGGACGTGAAGCTCAATCTGGAGAAGGCCAAGTCCAGCGTCGACGACCTCGACTACGCGGCCGCGATCACCGAATTCCAGCAGAAGCTGACGGCATTCCAGGCAGCCCAGCAGAGCTTCGCCCGCATTCAGCAGCTCTCGCTCTTCGACTTCCTGCGCTGATTCATGTCGGTGCCTTGTGGCAGCCAGCTTCCGCTGCGACTGCGAGCGCACCACCGAGTCGATCCCGGCCGAAGCCAGCTCCCATGAACGCCGTGACGGACGCACCCGTTGTGCGACGAGAGGCCCCCTCCGCGCCCCACGCCCAGCGCGCTCCAGTCCCGAAGCCGCCCGCGCCCCCCGTGGGAGCAAGCTTCAGCTGCGACATGCGGGCGTTCGCCGCGAGCAATCGCGCGGCCCTCCGAAATGGCTAGAGCTGGCTTCCACAAAGCCCTCGCAGATTCCTCCGTGCTCGTGGGAAGCGCACGCAGTGCGCGATCGCGGACTCCGTCCGCTTCCTACGGGCGACGCATCGATCGCCTTCTATGCACCACCGCCCGTCGCCACCTACGCGACGCTCGTCCGTTTCGCGTCGACTGCTGCTCCGTCTGCACTCGTTCCGGTGCCGCATCGATGCGAGGGCCAGCGACGCGACCGCGAAGATCTGCTCGTTCATTCGTGGCGAGGCACGACGAAACCTAGTCGACCGTGCCGTGCGCCCTCAGAATCAGGGAGTTGTGCGGGAGAAGGTGCGGTCCTCGGACGAGAACGCACCACGGTTTATATGCCGACAAGCGGCCTTCCAGACTCGCTCCAGGAGCCTAGCGCCCGCGTCTGCTCGTCCTTGCGGCGCGGCATTCGCGTCGGTTCCCCGACGCTGCCTTGCCCCCGGTTCAAGTTCGTCACCCGAGCGCCGATACCGTTTCGCGAAGGCGATCTGCATGGACCGCCAGGCAAGGCCGAACGGCCGGGTGCGCCGAATCGGCAGTCAGGACCCCAACCAGGAGTTAGGAGCCATGGCTCAGACGATCAATACCAACATCCTGTCGCTGACGGCGCAGCGCAATCTCAACAGCACGCAGTCGTCGCTTCAGACTTCGCTCCAGCGTCTTTCCTCCGGCCTGCGCATCAACAGCGCCAAGGACGACGCCGCCGGTCTCGCCATCGCCGAGCGCTTCACGTCGCAGATCCGCGGCATGAACCAGGCCGTGCGGAATGCGAACGACGGCATCTCACTCGCCCAGACGGCTGAAGGCGCTCTGTCCGAGACGGTGAACAGCCTCCAGCGGATCCGCGAGCTGGCAGTCCAGTCCGCGAACGACACCAACTCCACGACGGACCGTGCGTCGCTTCAGGAGGAGGTGAACCAGCTCGTTTCCGAGATCAACCGGATTGCCCAGAACACCGAGTTCAACGGTCAGAAGGTGCTCGATGGCAGCTTTACCTCGGCGAAGTTCCAGGTCGGGGCGAACGCCAACCAGACGATCAACGTCAGCATCGGCAACGCGCAGGCTACTTCGATCGGTAACAACACGGTGACGGGTGCGGCCAACGTCGGCGGCACCCCTGCGGCAGCCGCAGACCTCTCCGGCGGCAACGGGGTCGCAGGCGACGACCTCACTATCTCCGGCTCTGCGGGTTCTTCGGTGATCACGGTCGACGCCAACGACTCCGCGGCAGACATCGCGGAAGCCGTCAATGCCGCCACGACCTCGACCGGCGTTTCGGCCACGGCTCGTACGACTGCAACGCTCGGATCCTTCCAGGCCGGCTCGGTCGGCCAGGTGTCCTTCAACCTGACGGGTGCAGGCGGTACGGCGGTGGCCGTACAGGCCAATGTCGCTTCGGAGTCGGACCTGAGCTCGCTCGCCGATGCGATCAACAACGCGTCGGCGACGACCGGGATCACCGCCACACTTTCGGCCGATCGTGCCTCCATCGAGCTCGTGAGCGAGACCGGCGACGATATCGCCATCGATACGGTCCTGGGCGGCGGTGCCGACGGCACGACGGTGTTCAGCGTGGCCGGTCAGGCGCTGGTGGACGACCAGGGTGCGGATGGCGGAAACGACTCGATCGTCGTTGGTGGCCAGGTCACCTTCTCGTCTTCCGAGTCGTTCTCGATCTCGGGCGATGCAAGCAGTGACGTCCTCGGGGCCACCACCGCGAGCAGCTCGCTGTCGGCCGTCTCGAGCATCAATGTCGGTACCCAGGCGGGGGCCACTTCCGCTCTGAGCACCGTGGATGGCGCCCTCGAGTTCGTGAACGGCCTCCGGGCCAGCCTCGGCGCGGTGCAGAGCCGCTTCGAGTCCACGATCTCGAACCTGCAGACCACTGCAGAGAACCTGTCGGCTGCTCGCTCGCGCATCCAGGATGCAGATTTCGCCGCCGAGACGGCAAACCTCACTCGGGCGCAGATCCTGCAGCAGGCGGGTACGGCAATGCTGGCCCAGGCCAACTCGCTGCCGCAGAGCGTACTTTCCCTCCTCGGGTAAGTTCGCGATCCGGCGGGTCCCCGGGGCCCGCCGGATTCATGAGGACCGGCGCCCCGGGGTCACGACCCGTGGGCGCCTTTTGTCGTGAGGAACGGTCATGAGCGAGCTCGGATCCATGGTGCCTCCGGCGCCGAGTCCCGAAGCCGCCCTTCGATGGCTGACCGGGCGAGAACGAGCCGAGGTTCGATCGCCCGGTGCCACCGATTCGTCGCGATCGACGGAGCGGGCCGCCGCGATGCGGCAGGAATCCGGCGCGAAGGCTGTCGAACGGGCCGTCGAATCGGTGGAGCGGTACGTCAGCGACCTGGCACGTGATCTGCAATTCTCGGTGCACGAGTCGAGTGGGCGAACCGTCATCACCGTGACGGAACGCGGGACGCAGCGCGTGATCCGGCAGATTCCCTCGGAGGAGATGCTGGCGCTCGCAGAACGCATCGACTCCACTCTGGATCAGGGCGGTGTGCTCATGCGCACGCGAGCCTGAGCAGCTCGAGAAGCGAGAGGAAGCTATGGGTGGCATCTCCACCATCGGAATCGGCAGCGGGCTCGACGGCAACGCGCTCGTGCAGCGTCTCGTCAATGCAGAACGGGCCGGTCCCGAAAGTCGCCTGAATCGCCGGGAAGCTTCGCTTCAGGCGGAGCTGTCGGCGCTCGGCCTCGTTCGCTCCGCCGTCTCCGACCTGGGCTCCGCCCTCGGAGCCTTCGAGGGGCTCGGAGACGCGCGCAAGGTCAGCGTCTCGGACGAGAGCCTGTTCACTGCGACCGCGAAGGACGGGGCCCCCGCGGGGAACTACGCGGTCACCGTCTCGCAGCTCGCCCGGGCGCAATCCATCGCCTCGAATGCGTTCGGCTCGACGACGGACGTGGTCGGCACCGGTACGCTCACCATCGCCGTGGGCGCCGCGGCGCCGGTGGAAGTGGCGATCGAGGCGGGCGCCGCCACGCTGCAGGACGTCGCCACCTCCATCAATGAAGCAGGGGCCGGGGTCACGGCGGCGGTCATCAACGACGGTACGGGCGAGCGCCTCGTGCTCGCCGCAGAGGCGACCGGCGCGGCCAACACGATCTCGATCACGGTCGCGGACGACGACGGAACGAACGGGGACGCGAGCGGTCTCTCCCGCCTGGCGTATCCCTCCGGGTCGGGTGCGATGACGGAGCTCGTGGCTCCGCTGGATGCGGAACTGAACGTCAACGGTCTCGCGGTCACCCGACCATCGAACGAGATCGACGATCTTCTTCCGGACGTGACCCTTTCCCTCCAGGGTGCCGATCCGGGACGAAGCGTCTCTGTCGGCGTGGAGACGGATCTCGCTCAGGTCCGCAGCGCCGTGCAGTCGTTCGTGAAGAGCTACAACGCGCTCACCGATCAGGTGAAGAAGGTCTCCTCCTACAACGCGGAAGCACAGACCGGGGGACCGCTGGTCGGAGACTCGACGATCCGCGGGTTGATGTCCGAGCTTCGCTCCGGGCTCATCGGGGGACTGGTGGACGGGGGGACCTTTACCCGTCTTGTCGAGATCGGGATCCGCACCTCCGAAGGGGGCGGCCTCGAGATTGACGACGAGGCGCTCACCGCAGCCCTCGAGAGCGATCTGCCCGCGGTGAACGAGCTGCTCGCCGGTGCGGGCGAGCGCTTCGGCGCGCTCGTCGACCGGTACAGTGGCAGTGACGGCCGTTTTGCGGCGCGCACGGACGGCATCGACGCCCGTCTCGAGGACATCGCCGATCGGAGGGAAGCGCTCGCTCGACGGCTGGCACAGGTCGAGGCCCGCTATCGCCGTGAATTCGGGGCGCTCGACACCCTGATCGCGAACCTGGCGAGCACCGGAGACTTTCTCAGCAGCCAGCTCGCCAACCTTCCGAGGATCCAGGGCCCCCGGAGCTGACGGCTACCCGACCCCGGAGTTCTTCTGGTTTCGCGTGTCGGTTCCCGCCGGGGCCGGGTGGTTCGCGGCCCTGAAGTTCTCACTCTGAGGCTCGTCTCCTCTTCGCTCGTCCGCAAGCACGCGCATCACTCAGGCCCCTGTCTCTCGATCGTTCGAGTGTCCTCCCCTCGTGGCGGCAGGCCGCGATCGTTCCCGCCTTCTGCGCAGGCTCTTTCGCTCGCGGCACCCTCAAGGAACCGCCCCCCGAGCCGATGAAATCGGTGTACGGGACGCGACCCGCGTCACGGCAGCTCCGGAACCGCGAGGGGTCGGAGCGGGTGCACGGGTCGCGGAAGTTCCACCACCGGATTCACCGAGGTGCACGATGATCCGCCGGCTCGAGGATCGAACGATCGAGTACCTGCCCGCCTCGCAGCGGGAGGACTACGGCCACCGCGCCCTGCGGCGCCTGCTGCGCACGGCGCTCCACCGCGTCGCCGAGGCGCGCGCCCTGCTCCGGGACGAGGACGCCTTCGGCGCGGGCCTCGCCGTGGGCAAGGCCATCAACCTGATCGGTGGCGTGCGCGACGCCCTCGTCCTCGAGGACGAGGTGCTCGCGGCGGAGTTCGACGAACTCTGCGGCTACCTCGAGCGGCGCCTCGTCGCGGCCAACCGCGGCCGGGACCCGATCGCCCTCGACGAGGTGCGCGCCACCCTCGAGCCGATCGCGGACGCCTGGGACGAGGCGACGGCGCGCCACCTGGCCGGGGTCGGCCGGGCGGCAGATCTCGTGGACCGTACTAGCCTGCGAATGGGTCGGGGGGCCGCATGAACCGCGCACTCCAGCAGTACCGGAAGGTGGACGCCCACGGGAGCGTCCAGGACGCGGATCCGCACCGCCTGATCCAGATGCTGTTCCGGGGTGCCCTGGACCGCATCGCCGCCGCCCGCGGCTGCATCGCGAACGGCGACGTGGCGGGCAAGGGTGAGCAGATCGGCAAGGCCATCTCGATCATCGGGGGCCTGCGGGACAGCCTGGACCTGGAGCGCGGGGATCTCGCCCGGCAGCTCGACGAGCTCTACGACTACATGGGCCGTCGCCTGCTGCTCGCGAATCTCCACGGAGACGTCGCCCTGCTCGACGAGGTCACGGCGCTGCTGACGCCGCTGGCCGGTGCCTGGGACCAGGTGCGCGAGCAGGTCGTGCAGACGAAGGCAGAGGCAGGAGTCGCATCATGACCATCGACACGGCCATCGAGATCAGCGAGGCCATGTTCGCGGCCGCCGAGGTCGGGGACTGGGACCGGGTGCAGGAGCTCGACACGCTCCGCGCCGCGGTGCTCGACGATCTCTCCTTCACCGCCGCCGACCGCGCGAAGCTCGTCCGCCTCGTGCGCCTGAACGCCGCGGTCGCCGAGCGCGCGACGGAAGCGCGGGACGGGCGACAGGCGGAGCTGCGGGCGCTGGCTCGCGGCAAGCGCGCCACGGAGAATTACGCCGCGCTCGCCTGAGGGCCGGCGTTCCGGAAGATCCCCGGAACCGCCCCTCGGTTCCGCCCTCCGGGGTCCGTCGCGGGCGCACTCGCCCGGACGCCCGCGGGACGCCGTCCGGAGCCCGATCCGCCCGCGACCGCGCCGCCCCGGGACCGGTGAGGCGCCGCACCCGACCGGACGCCGAGCGCGTCCGCGTCGCGTCGGTCGCATCGTTCGACACGCCCTCATGGCCGAGTTCCACGCACCGCCGCCCCTCGCGGAGGCGGATCTTCACGTACTCCTGTCCGACGGCTGCCTGCAGCGGCTCTTCGACCGTCTCTGTCGGGTCGTCGCCGAGCGCCTCGAGGTGCCCGTCTGCCTGACGAGCCTCGTCGGGACCGATCGGCAGAGCTTCCTCGGCGCGCACGGTCTCGAGGATCCCTGGCGCTCGGCCCGACGCACGCCCCTCTCCCATTCCTTCTGCCGCCACGTGGTGGAGCAGGACGCCCGGCTCGCCATCCGCGACACGCGGATCGCGCTCGAGTACCGGGAGATCCCCTCGGTCCACGCCCTCGGCGTGGTGGCCTACGCCGGCCTCCCGATCCGCCTGGACGGTGAGCGCGCGCTCGGCAGCTTCTGCGCGATCGATCACGTGCCGCGGAACTGGCGCCTGAGCGAGCTCGCGGTGCTCGAGGAGTACGCGGGCCTCGCCGGCGAGCTCATCGACGCGCGGCTCGGCGAGGGACGGGCGCCGGCCCTGGGGGCCGCGGGGGCCTGATCCGGGCCGACGGCATCCCGACACGAGGGGCGTTCGTCTCCCGGGTGACGGCGGATCGACGGCGCGAATATCGATTCAATCGGTTTGCTACGGGGATTCCCTGAGCCCGGCTCGGGGAATTCCCCGGGGCTCGTCGGGGGCTTGACCCGATGAAACCGATGCGTGCGGACCGTCAAGATTCCGGCTGTGGGAGGTGCCGAGGGGTCGGCGCCCGGACGCAGCGGAGTCGAGAACATGTCCGAGGAACTGAGCATGGTGCTGCCGAA
>JAZBPF010000592.1:0-2473 GCA_036351515.1 Pseudomonadales bacterium
ACCTGACCGCGAAACTTCTGCAGCTGGGCGCCGACATCCTCGAGCTCCGCCGCGGCCTGCTCGCGCTGTGAGCGCAGCTCGCCGATGCGGGTCTCGCTGCGCGCCAGCTCGTTGCGCAGCTCGGCCCGCTGCGCCTCGCGCTCGCTCAGCTCGCGCCGCTGGCGCGCGAGCTGTTCCTCCTGGTCCGCCAGCCTGGCCTGGCGCTCGGCCAGCTCGTTCTGCTTCACCTCGAGCTTCGAGGCGGCTGCGGAAACCCGCTCGCTCAGCTCCTCGATCTCGGACTCGCGCGCGACGACCCCGGCCCGGTCCGGTCCCGGCTTGAGCTCCAGCCAGTTGCTGCCCACCCAGGCGCCTTCCCGGGTGACGATGGATTCGTCCGAACCGAGCTGGGGGCGCCAGGCCAACGCCTGGCCGACATCATCGGCCACGTAGATGCCCCCGAGCCAACCGGTCAGGTCGACGCCGTCGCAGGAGACTTTCTCCACCAACTGCGGCAGGCGCCCGTTTCCGATCTCGGGGCTGCGGGTACGCTCGACGATGACGATCTCGGAGCCTTCCACGAGCTGGCCGGGGTCGCAGTTCTCGACGCAGTAGGCACCGGCTCGGCGCCCCAGCACACGGTCGAGCGCGGTCTCCCAACCGTGCTCCACCTCCATCTCGGCCGCCAGGCGGGGGGCCGCGTCCAGCCCGGTGCGTTGCAGCCATTCGTCCAGCGCTTCGCTGTCCTCGGCCCGCAGCTCGGCCGCCTGCAATTCACGCAGGGACTCCAGCCGCGCTTCGAGCTTGTGCAGCTCACCGCGCAGGTCCTGGGCCTCGCTGCCGGCGGTCTCGATCTCGTCGCGCAGGCTGCGCACCGATTCCTCGAGCTGCTCGACGCTTTCCTGCAGGCTCGCACAGGCCTCCTCCGCCCGCGCCACGTCCTGCTTGAGCTCGTCGACGCCCAGCTGGCCGAGGGCTTCGTCGATTTCCGAAAGCCGCGATTCCTGGCGCTGCTGACGATCCACCAGGGTGGTTATGTGGTTCTCGTACTCTTCGATACGGGTGCGCTGCACCTGCCGCTCCTGGTCGGGCGCGGCGGCTTCGGCGCCCAGGCGTTCCCAGTCGGATTGCCACCGGGACATGCTTTCCTCGGCGTCCTGGAAAGTCGTCTCGGCCCGGTTCAGGCGCTGCACCGCCTCCTCCAGGGCGGGCTCGCTCTCGGCCAGCGTCCTGCGCAGCGCTTCGATGCGCTCGCGGTCCGCTTGCAGGTGACTGAGCGACTCGCTCTGGTCCCGGCTGAGGCGCTCCAGCTCCTGCTGCTGCTGCTCGCGGGATTCGCGCAGATGCTTGATGTTCTGCTCGACGCCGGATATGTCGGCGCCGGCACGGTAGTATTCGCCCTGCGCCTTGTTGAAGGCTTCGTTGGCCTCGGCCTGGCGACTGCGCAGCGACTCGATCGTCTTCTCGCCGCCGCGCTGACGGGACAGGGACTCGTCGGCCCGCTTCTGCAGCCGCGCCAGCTCGGTATCCTTCCTGCCCACCTCCTCGTTGAGGGCCCGCCAGCGCAGGCTCAGCAGCTGCGACTTGAGCTGGCGCTCCTCCTGGCGCATGGACTTGTACTGCTCGGCGGCCTCCGACTGGCGCTTGAGCCGCCGGAGCTGCCCGTCCAGCTCCTTGCGGATGTCCTCGACCCGCTCGAGGTTCTCGCGGGTGTGGCGGATGCGGTTCTCGGTCTCGCGGCGGCGCTCCTTGTACTTGGAGATGCCGGCCGCCTCCTCGATCAGGACCCGCAGGTCTTCGGGCCGGGACTCGATGATGCGGCCCACCATGCCCTGCTCGATGATGGAGTAGGAACGCGGTCCCAGGCCGGTGCCCAGGAAAATGTCGGTGATGTCCCGCCGGCGGGTCTTGACGCGGTTGATGAAGTAGCTGGACTGGCCGTCGCGACTCAGCTCGCGGCGGACCGCGATTTCGTTGTACCTGGCATACGGGCCCGGCGCTGTGCCGTCGCTGTTGTCGAACACCAGCTCCACGGACGCCTTGCTCACCGGCTTGCGCGCCGAGGAGCCGTTGAAGATGACGTCGGCCATCTGGTCGCCGCGCAGCGTCTTGGCGGACGATTCGCCCATCACCCAGCGGATGGCGTCGATGACATTGGACTTTCCGCAGCCATTGGGTCCGACGACGCCCACCAGGTTGGCCGGCATTGATACCGTCGTCGGATCCACGAATGACTTGAAGCCCGAAAGCTTGATGTGCTTAAGCCGCATTCTTCACGCTATTGAACAACGCCGGCGCGTGTCCCCTGGGGTTCAATTCGAGTTCGATCAAAACGCTGAAAGGTTCGGTGCGTTCAGGGCTCGGAAGCAGGCATCGACCTTTACCGCCGTGTGAATGCAGCGATATAGCCGTCCCTATGCTGTTAAACTTCGAGCGCTGAAAGTTACCACACCGAACCGCTCAATGACCACGAAACCATCCAAGAAATTCGAAG
>JAZBPF010000593.1:0-9167 GCA_036351515.1 Pseudomonadales bacterium
CGGCGTGGAGTCGGCGGGCATGCTCTGCGGCGCCGACGAACTCGGCCTGGCCGAGGAGCGCGACGGTCTGCTCGAGCTGCCGGACGAACTCGAGACCGGCGCGGATCTCCGCGCCGCGCTGGCCCTCGACGACACGATCATCGACGTCGACCTGACCCCGAACCGGGGGGACTGCCTGTCCGTGCGCGGCCTCGCGCGGGAGGTGGGGGTGCTCAACGACGTGCACGTCTGCGCCCCGCGCATCGATCCGGTCCCGGCGACGATCGACGACGTCTTCCCGGTGCGTCTCTCCGCGCCGGAGGACTGCCCACGCTACCTCGGGCGCGTGATCCGCGGCGTGGACGTGACCCGGCCGTCGCCCAGCTGGCTCGTGGAGCGCCTGCGGCGCTGCGGCCTGCGTTCCATCGACCCGGTCGTGGACGTCACCAACTACGTGATGCTCGAGCTCGGGCAGCCCATGCACGCCTTCGACCTCGCGCGCCTCGAGGGCGGCATCGACGTGCGCCGCGCCCGCGCCGGGGACGTGCTCGTGCTGCTCGACGGCAGCGAGGTCCGGCCCGCCCCCGACACGCTCCTGATCACCGACGGGGCCGGCCCCGTGGCTCTCGCGGGCATCATGGGTGGCGAGCGCAGCGGCATCGAGGCGACCGGGGAGGCGCGCACCCGCGACATCTTCCTCGAGTGCGCCTACTTCTCGCCCCTGGCCGTCGCCGGCCGCGCCCGGCGCCACGGGCTGCAGACGGACGCGAGCCAGCGCTACGAGCGCGGCGTCGACTTCGAACTGCAGCGCGAGGCCACCGAGCGGGCCACGCGCCTGCTCCTCGACATCGTCGGCGGCGAGGCCGGCCCGGTGTCCGAGGCCGTGGCGCCCGAGGCGCTCCCGCAGCGGGCCACGGTCCAGTTGCGCGCGTCCCGGCTCCGTCGCCTCCTCGGCACGGAGATCCCGACGGAGACCGTGGACGGGATCCTCGAACGCCTCGGCTTCCCGGTGGTGGCTCGGGACGGGGAGGGCGAGGACCGCGTCTGGTCCGTCCGGGCACCGAGCTTCCGCTTCGACATCGAGCGCGAAGCGGATCTCGTGGAGGAGGTCGCCCGGGTCCACGGCTACGACCGGCTCGAGGTCGCGCTTCCGGAGGCGGCCCTGCACCTGCCGTCCACGGAGGAGGACCGCCTCTCCGCGTCGGCGCTGCGCACGGTGCTCGTGGGCGAGGGCTGCCGCGAGATCGTCACCTACAGCTTCGTGGAGCCCGCCTTCGCCGCACACTTCGTCCCCGACCTGGAGCCCCTCGCGCTGGCCAACCCGCTCTCGGCGGATCTCGCGGTGATGCGCCCCTCGCTCCTGCCCGGGCTCGTGCGCACCTGGATCGCGAACCGCAACCGGCAGCAGACCCGCGCACGGCTCTTCGAGTACGGGCGCGTGTTCCTGCCGCGCGCCGACGGCGGCCACGAGGAACGGGACCGGGTCGCCGGCCTGCTCGCCGGGACGCGGACGCCGGAGCAGTGGGGAGCGGCCGAGGCGCCGGTGGACTTCTTCGACGCCCGCGGCCTCGTGGAGGCGCTGATCGACGCCACCGGCGACGCGGAGGCCTTCGCCTTCGAGCCCGGCGATCATCCGGCGTTCCATCCGGGGCAGTGCGCCCGCGTGCTCCGCGACGGCGCACTCCTCGGCTTCGTCGGTCGCATCCATCCGCAGGTGCAGGAGGCCGTGGACCTGCCCCAGCCGGTGTATCTCTTCGAACTCGAGGTCGAGCCCCTGGCCGCATGCCGGCGCCCGGCGCACGCCGGACTCTCGCGCTTCCCGGCGCTGCGCCGGGATCTCGCCGTGGAGCTCGACGCCGCGGTCGCCGCCGATCGGGTCGTGGCCTGCGCCCGGCGTGCCGGAGGCGAACTCGTCACCGGAGTGCACCTCTTCGACGTCTACACTGGCGACGGCCTGGCGCCCGGCCGTCGCAGCCTGGCGCTCGCCCTCGTGCTGCAGCATCCGGAGCGGACGCTCGAGGACGCGGAGGCCACGGAGGTCCTCGAGCGGGTGCTCGGGGCCCTGGAGCAGGAATTCGGCGCGCGCCGTCGCTGAGCGCGCGGCCCTCGGGGGGAACCCGCCATGAAGCTCACGATCTACGGCACCGGCTACGTCGGCCTCGTCACCGGCGCCTGCCTCGCCGACGTGGGCCACGACGTGCTCTGCATGGACGTGGACGCGGAGAAGATCGCGCGGCTGGAACGGGGCGAGATCCCGATCTTCGAGCCCGGGCTCGCGGAGATCGTCGAGCACTGCACGCGGGCCGGGCGCCTGCGCTTCACCACCGACCCTGCCGCCGCGGCGAGGCACGGCGTGCTCCAGTTCATCGCCGTGGGGACCCCCGCGGACGAGGACGGCAGCGCGGACATGCAGTACGTGCATGCCGTGGCGCGGCAGATCGGCCGCCATCTCGAGCGCTACGCGGTCGTCGTGACGAAATCCACGGTGCCCGTGGGCACCGCGGCGCGGGTGAAGGAGCTCGTGGCCGAGGAGCTCGCGGCGCGGGGCCGGGACGCGGACTTCGATGTCGCCTCCAACCCCGAATTCCTGAAGGAAGGCGCCGCGGTCGAGGACTTCAACAAGCCGGACCGCATCATCGTCGGAACCGACAGCGACCGCGTGCGCCGGCTCATGCGTGACTGCTACGCGCCCTTCGCGCGTACGCGCGAGAAGATCCTGTTCATGGACGTCCCCTCCGCCGAGCTCACGAAGTACGCCGCCAACGGCATGCTCGCGACGAAGATCAGCTTCATGAACGAGATCGCGAACATCGCCGAGCGCGTCGGGGCCGACGTCGAGCACGTGCGCCAGGGCATCGGCTCCGACCCGCGCATCGGCTACCACTTCATCTATCCGGGCTGCGGCTACGGGGGCTCCTGCTTCCCGAAGGACCTGCGGGCCCTGGACTGGTTCGCGCGCCAGGCGGGCTACGAGGCGGCGCTCGTGCGCAGCGTCGAGACCGTGAACGAACGCCAGAAGCGCACGCTCTTCGAGAAGCTCGAGACGGCGCTCGGCGGCAGCGTCGCGGGCACGACGATCGCCCTCTGGGGCCTCGCCTTCAAGCCGAACACGGACGACATGCGCGACGCCCCGAGCCGCGCGCTCATGGAGGCACTCTGGGCCGCCGGGGCGCGGGTGCGCGCCTACGACCCGGAGGCGCGCCGGGAATGCGCGCGCATCTACGGCGAGCGCCCGGACCTCGTGCTCGTCGACGATCGGGCCGCGGCCCTCGAGGGCGCCGACGCCCTGGTCATCTGCACGGAGTGGAAGGAGTTCCGGGCCCTGAACACGGAGCTGTTCCTCGAGAAGCTCGCCCGGCCGATCATCGTCGACGGGCGCAATCTCTACGAACCGGACTCGCTCCGGGGCACGGGCATCACCTACCTGAGCGTCGGGCGGCCGACGGTGGCCGAGGGCCCGGCCCCGTGACGGCCTACGACGTCTTCAACGGCGACGCCGACGGCATCTGCGCGCTCCTGCAGCTGCGCCTCGCGGAGCCGCGCGAGGCGGAACTCGTCACCGGCGTGAAGCGCGACATCGCGCTCCTGGAGCGGGTCCCGGCGCAGACGGGGGATCGCGTCACCGTTCTCGACGTGTCCATGGACACGAACGGCGAGGCGCTCCGGCGCGTGCTCGCCGCCGGCGCGCAGGTGACGTGGTTCGATCACCATCATCCGGGCGAGATTCCCGAGGATCCGGGGCTCGACGCGACCATCGACACGGCGGCGGAGACCTGCACGAGCCTGCTGGTCGACGCGGTGCTCGACGGGCGCTACCGGGCCTGGGCCGTCACCGCCGCCTTCGGCGACAACCTCGCGACCAGCGCCCGGCGGGCCGCGGAGCCCCTCGGCCTCGGCGAGGACGACCTCGCGCGCCTCGAGCGCTTCGGCATCTGCATCAACTACAACGGCTACGGCGCCGCGCTCGAGGACCTGCACTTCCATCCGGCGGCGCTCTACCGGCGCCTGCTGCCCTACGCCTCGCCCTTCGACGCCCTCGAGGACCCCGACAGCCCCTTCCCGGCCCTCGACGCCGGCTACCGCGAGGACATGGCCCGCGCGGAGGCCGCGGAGCTGCTGCTGGAGACGCCGGCGGCCGCCGCGCTCCGGCTCCCGGACGCCCCCTGGGCGCGGCGGGTCTCCGGGGTCTACGGCAACGACCTCGCCAACGCCCACCCGGCGAGGGCCCACGCGGTCGTCACGCCGGGCGAGGCGGGCACCTGGCGCATCAGCGTCCGGGCGCCCCTGGACCGCCGCTCCGGTGCCGACGTCCTGGCCCGGCGCTGGCCCACGGGCGGCGGCCGCGCTGCCGCGGCCGGCATCAATGCCCTGCCGGCGGGGGACCTCGACGCCTTCCTGGACGATTTTTCCGGGCACTGGGCCTGAGCGGGGCGTCCGGGCCGTCTTGAGAGCTGCTCCTCGTTTCCGACTGAAGGTATTGATTCGGCGGTAATAATCCGTCGCCACAGCTTGCAATCGGAGGGGGGATGGCGCAGGCTTCTCCCGCTTCCGGCGGAGTGCGCGGCGGACATGGACACCCTCACCAAGGCGGCGATGGCCGACCGGCTCTTCGAGGAGCTGGGCCTGAACAAGCGCGAGGCGAAGGAGATCGTGGAGCTCTTCTTCGAGGAGGTGCGCAGCGCCCTCGAGCGCAACGAGCAGGTCAAGCTCTCCGGTTTCGGCAACTTCGATCTCCGCGACAAGGCCGAGCGGCCCGGACGCAATCCCAAGACCGGGGAGGAGATCCCGATCTCCGCGCGGCGCGTCGTCACCTTCCGGCCCGGCCAGAAGCTGAAGGCGAGGGTGGAGGCCTATGCTGGAGGCGAGTGACAACAAGGAACTGCCTCCGATCCCGGGCAAGCGCTACTTCACCATCGGTGAGGTCAGCCAGCTCTGCGACGTGAAGCCGCACGTGCTCCGCTACTGGGAGCAGGAGTTCCCGCAGCTCAAGCCCGTGAAGCGCCGCGGCAACCGGCGCTACTACCAGCGCGGCGACGTCATCGTCATCCGCCAGATCCGTTCGCTCCTCTACGACCAGGGCTTCACCATCGGCGGCGCGCGCCAGCGCCTCGAGGGAGAAGAGGCCCAGGAGGACGTGACGGCCTATCGTCAGCTCATCCGGCAGATGATCGTCGAGCTCGAGGACGTCCTCTCGGTCCTGAAGAGCTGAAGCGTCCGCGCGGCGTGCGGCGGATTTCCAGGCCTCGTGCCTTCCGCTACAATCCGCGCTCCTCAATCGGGGCGTAGCGCAGCCTGGTAGCGCACCACACTGGGGGTGTGGTGGTCGTCGGTTCGAATCCGGCCGCCCCGACCAATTCTTTCAAGCACTTGTCGTGCTCCCCGTCGGCCCGTTGGGGAATCTCCGCGGGCAGGCGTTTCCCCAACCAGCACTCACGGTCGGCACGCTGGCCCCGATGGATCGTTATCGCGGATCGGGCGGGTTCGTACCCGGCGTCCGTGCTGCGCGCGCAGCACGTCGTGAGACGCCGCGCGTCGAGCGGTGACGGCAGGTGCTCTTCAGCGACAGAGGGTAGGATCAAGGGGTGGCGCGGCATTCGGTGCGCTTCTATACCTCGGACGGCATAGTTGTATACGATCCACACCCATGAGGATGCGGCGAGAGACTTGGTCGAGATCGCGCAGGACGATCCGATGGCGGCTGCGTGCCTAGCCACCATTGTCGAGCAGCTCGAGGCCGACCAAGACCTCCTTGATCGCCTCACGCAGCAGAGCTATGGGCATGGACCTCGAGATCTGTTCGATGTCTCGCGCTGGCAAAGGCTCTGGAAGCGACCTCATGAGAAAGACTTGTGGAGATTGAAAAGCTTCCAGACAGAGGTCCGGTCGTACCGAATCATCTACGCGTTCTCACCGACATCGATGGAGTACTGCATCCTCGCTTTCGTTTACCGACCCGATTTTGATTACGACGACCCAGCGCACCCAATCACAGAACGAGTGCTCGCAGCGTATGAACTCCTTCGAGAAAACTGAGTACTTCGGTCGCGTCCCCCAGACGACGTCGGGAAACAATCCGTCGGTCGTCGTTCGGAATGCACAATTCGAAGCTGAAGCCAGGAGTGCAGACTCTATTCGTCCTGGCTTCGTTTCGCCGCGGGATTTGGTCAAGAGAGTCGGCGAAGTCGTAGGTCATGACCGCATGGCAGCGGCACGTCGATGGCTTTCAGAGGTGTACGAGGACGAACCTGGTTCGCTTCGGGCGCTACGCCTGCGCGCCGGGCTGTCTCAGGCGGAGCTGGCCAAGCAGCTCGGCACAACTCAAGCGCACGTCTCGCGAATCGAAGCAGGCCGATGCGATATCCACTTCAATACTGCTCGCCGCCTGAAAAACGTTCTCGGCGTCGACATGAATACGATTGACCGAGCGCTGGGTCCCTTTGAGGACGAGTAGACGTGGCAACCAGATACATTGATGTTCACTTCTGTGATGACATTCGGCATGAGGTTGGAAACAAGACGTCCTTGATTGGGCTCTATGGAACAGCGCTCTTCGCGAAGGAGTTCCCGCTCCTACTGCCCAAATTCTGCGTTGCTGTACGTCTCGTAGTTCCTGTCGATGAATCACTCGAGGAACTGCGTATCGTGATCTTTTTGGGAGACCAGGAGCTCGGCTCCATCAAACCAGGTCCTTTGGAAGCGATTAAGCGAGACGCCGCTGAGCCGATAGGGGGCGATGAGCCCCTGTTCCGTGACGAGCCGCCGGAGGTCCTGACCATTCTGAACTTCAATGCGGTGTTCTCTCCGCTCACGGTGAACGAACCCACGTCCATGCGTGTTCGTGTCTACGGCCTCGGAGATGAGCCGCTCCGGGCACCCAAGCTAGCCTTCATGCGCGCCGAAGAGGACGCGGCGGCGAGTGACTCAACGACTGAAACTGGGCGCGCTGCGGATTGATGTGTAGGTAGTCCCCGGACCGACCCTTGCTGCTGCGATCGCGCTCGCATTGATTGGAGCCACCAGGGACCGCGCACAGCCGATCGTCTCGAACGAACTGAGTCAGAGCCCCGCCTCGACCTCTCGCCATGTCTCGCCATGCCCATCCTGGTATGCACGGGTCATGTCGCTCGATTGGTGTCCGGCGATCACCTGCACCTGCTCGTCGCTGAATCCAGCTTCGCGGTAGAGCCATGCGCCCAGAGCGCGCAGCGAGTGAAACGTAGGCCGCTCCTCGGCCGGAACGTCCTCCCAGAGGCCGGTCGCGTCCCTGGCGGTCTGGAATGCCCGAGAGAGGCCTCCCTCGGTCCAGGCGTACACGTGGACCCGCTCGCGCGCCTGCCGCTGTCGTCGGGGCTGATGGGCGAGCAGGGCGGGGGTGACCACGCCGAGCTCCGCCGGTAGCCGCAGGGCCGCCTCGAGGGCGCCTCGGAGCTTCGATCCGGCCGGCGCCTGGATCCGCAGCCGCACCTCGAGCTTGCGCACCTTCCGCGGCGCCACCCGCAGCACCCACGGCTCCGCGCTGCGGTCGACGTCCTCCCGCACCATTCGGACGAGATCTCCGCGGCGCTGTAGCGAGTAGAGCGCGACTTCCATAGCCACCTGGAGGTCCCGCGGCGCAGCCTCGCGGATCGCCTGGAACTGCTCGAGCGTCAGCCGACCGCGGCGCCGCTGGCGACTTGGAGCCGTCAGGGTGCGCTCAGCCTCGTTCTCGGTGATCTGCCGGCTCTGGCTCATGGCGTAGCGGAAGACGTGGATCCAGAACACGCGGTGCTGGTGGTAGGCGTGGGGGCCGAGGTCGGACCAGAGCGTCTGGAGTACTCGCCTCGAGACGCCGAGCATCGTGTAGCGCCCGAGCTCGCGCAGGTACCGGTCGCGCAGAATGCGCATCTCTTCCCGGTAGCGCTCGCTCCAGGACTGGCGAGGGACGTAGTGGCGCCAGAAGCCGTCGAGGATTCGGCCGCAGTTGAGCTCTCGCCCGTCGGCGAAGATCCGGGATCGGTGCTCGGAGCCGTACTGGTCGCGGACCTCACTGTTGAGGCGCTGGGCTTCCGCGATCGCGGGGCGTCGGTCCGAGCCCAGGGACCGTCGCCGGCGGGTCACCGGGTGCGTCCACTGGAAGTAGACCCGGCCGCCGGTCCGGTTCACGTGGGTGTTCGGAGGAAGCCCGCGGCCCTCTGGGCTGCGCTGCCGGGGGCTCATCCCGCTCTGCGCTCGAGGTCGGCGAGGATCATGCGTTCGGCGGCCTCGCGCTCGGTGGTGTCGTCCGCATCGAGCCAGACGTACCAGGTGGAGCCGGGGCCGGCGGGCTGCTCAGCGGCGATGCGGTTCGTCCGGATCTGGCGCAGCACCCCAGCGACCGTCAGCCCGTAGCAGCGCGCGTAGTCCGCCGCGCGGATCTTCCGGCGGAAGGGGTCGGGAGGCTGTGGGTTCGGTCGGTCGGGCAGCATGGCGATCCCTCGAATGGCGAGCTCCGCGAGCCGACGAACGGCTCCGGGGTGTGGACTACGCTCAAGATGTCCGCGTTGTCAGCCGCGGACGTGTCGTGGTGTGGAACCCGCCGGGGCGGCCCCTCGAAGTCCCGCCGCCCCGGCGGAGTCTCTCAGGCTGTCTGACCGAGCACGCCCTCGAGGAACTCGGGGTGCTTCCGCCGCATGTGGGCCGTCACCTGCTTGAACGTCCGGTTGCAGCACGGACACACGCCCGCGGCCATGCGCTTCCTCGCCTTCGTGAGCTGTCCCTTCGCGGCCGCCTCGCGCCGGAGCGCGTCCTGCCTAGCGTCCTCGGCGAGCCTGGCGCGCTGCTCTGCCTGGTGGCGCCGCTTCCGCTCCCGCTCGAGCTCTCCCTCACCGTAGCCCCAGCCGGTGCGGCAGTAGGGGCAGGTCCAGAAGCCGCCCTTCTCCTTCTTCTGCCGCCGGTAGCGCTCGCTGATCGCGTACACGCCCCCGCACTCGCCGCAGTTCACCTCGGCGAGCTCGACGGTCACTTCGGTGATCGCGTCCTCTGCCATCGTCGATCTCCTACACGTGGTTCCGACTCGTCGCACTGAGCCAGGCAGGCCACTGCGGTACCGTGTCCCTGCCTCTGATCACGAGGCACCTCCAGGCGCCGGGCGGGGCATGGACTCCTCGCCCGGCGCTTTCTCGTGTGGGGTGCCGGTCTCCCGTATCCGCCCCGCGACCCCGTACGAGTAG
>JAZBPF010000594.1:0-2100 GCA_036351515.1 Pseudomonadales bacterium
CTCTACGAGGGCGTGCCGAACATGGCCTGGGTCTTCGGCTACCTGCGCACGAGCTGGACCATGCGCGCGGACCTGCTCGGCGACTTCGTGTGCCGGCTGTTGAATCACATGGACGCGCAGGGCGTCTCCGTGGTGACGCCGACGCTGCGCGCCGAGGACCAGGACATGGAGCTCCGGCCGTTCATCGATCCGGAGAACTTCAACGCCGGCTACCTGCTCCGGGGCCTGCACCTGCTGCCGAAGCAGGGCGACCACGCGCCCTGGGTGTTCACGCAGGACTACTACCGCGAGAAGGACGAGATCCCGAACGCCGACCTCGACGACGGCACCCTCGTCTACGAGACCGCACCGGCGGCCGCGCCCGCGGGCGCCGAACGGGTGGCCTGACCCGCTTTCCTCCCCCTGGGGGCCGGTCGCCCGCGCGCCGGCCCCGTTTCTTTCCCCTTCCCTGCTCCCACCCCGCTCCCGCCCCCGCCCCGCCGACGGTTCCCATCCGGCGCGGATCGCTGCAGAGTCGGCGCTTTCCGTGCGGAAGCCGACGCCCATGCAGCTCCTGATCTACCGCGACAGCTACGAGATCGTGCGCGACGCCCTCGCCGAGCGGCCGGACGTGACGTCCCTCATCCTCGAGGACGACGGGCGCTGCGTGGACGTCGCGGGCGCGCCCGTGGACGACCCGAAGCCCGACGCCGCCTGGTTCTCGCGCGAGCTCATCCTCAAGGAGCACGCGCCCACGCGGGACCTGGTGCGCATCGTCTTCCAGGCGGGCACCGTGCGCTGGATCCAGTCCTCGGCGGCGGGCTTCGAGCATCCGGTCTTCGGCCGCTTCCTCGAAGCCGGCATCCGCCTGTCCGTGAACGACGCGAGCAGCATCGCGATCGCCGAGTACGTGCTCGCGGAGGTGCTGGCCTGCTTCCAGCCCTTCGTGGCCCGGCGCAGCGCCCAGGCGGCCGCGCGCTGGGAGCGCCTGCCCTTCCGCGAGCTCCACGGCACGCGCTGGCTCATCGTCGGCTACGGCAGCATCGGCCGCGCCGTCGCCCGGCGTGCGGCGGCTTTCGGGGCGTCCATCGTGGGGGTGCGACGCACGCCGCAGCCGGATCCACTCGCGCTGCGCGTGGTGGGGCCGGACGCGCTCGTGGAGGAGGCGCGGGAGGCGGACGTCCTCGTGGTCGCCGCCGCGGCCAACGCCTCGAGCCAGCGCCTGATCGACGCGGACGTCCTCGCCGCCATGAAACCCGACGCGGTGCTCGTGAACGTGGCCCGTGGCGCGCTCGTGGACGAGGCGGCGCTGCTCGCGAGCCTCGACGCGGGACGCCCCGGGGCGGCGGTCCTCGACGTCTTCGACGAGGAGCCGCTGCCGGCCGACTCGCCCCTCTGGCGCCATCCCCGCGTGCGCCTCACGGCGCACTGCTCCGGCCACAGCGACGGCGTCGCCCTGCGCGGCGCCGCCGTCTTCCTCGAGCACCTCGATGCGTTCCGCGCGGGCGCTCCCCTGCGCCTGGAGGTGACGCGTACGGACTGAGTCGCGGCTGAAGCGCGACTCGTCACGGCCGCTGTGGGGGCCAGCATCAGCCGCTACGGCGGGCCGGGCGACGGAAGCGACGGGCCACCGCAGTCGCAGCTGAAGCCCGCTCCCACAGGACGGTTTGAACCGCCCCTGTGGGAGCCGGCTTCAGCCGCGACGAAAGCGCCGGGCCTTCGCTGTCGCCGCTGAAGCGGGCTCCCACAGGACGCTTCGACACCACCCCTGTGGGAGATCCTATGGCTCCGCGCAACGCTTATGCGGCTTGCGCGGGGCGATAGTCTGTCTCCGTGCCCATCAGCGCGAAGGCGATCCGGGCGAGCTTGCGACCCATCGCAACGTCCGCTGCGGTCTTCGAGAATCCACGCGCAAGCATCCCTTCGAAGAGTCGCTTGAAGCGCCCCTCTGTCCTCCGAGCCCCTCGGCCCGCCAGGAACAGCAGCCTGCGCAGCTCCGCGTCGCCCTTCTTCGTCAGCTTGCGCTTGCCGCGCATCCTTCCTGAATCCCTCACCCGGACGTCCAGGCCCATGTAGGCCACGAACTTGTCCGCGTTCAGGAACGGCAGACGCCGATAGCAG
>JAZBPF010000595.1:0-7945 GCA_036351515.1 Pseudomonadales bacterium
CTTCGACTGCCCGATCACGGAGACGGCGCGCCTGCCGCTCGTGGACGACGACCTGGGTGGCTGCCCGGTCCGGGCGGGCGAGACCCTCACGGCCTCCCTGGCCGCGGCGAACCACGACCCGGAGCGCTTCTCGGATCCGCACCGTTTCGACCTCGAGCGGGCCGACTGCGAGCACCTCGCCTTCGGCTCCGGCATCCACGTCTGTCTCGGGGCGCCGCTGGCTCGCCTCGAGGCGCAGATCGCCTTCGAGCGCTTCCTGGCGCGTTTCCCGGACGTCCGGCTCGACGAGACGAAGCCTCGGGAACGGCGGCGCCTGCCGTTCTTCCGGGGCTTCACGGCGCTGCCCCTGCGACTGGCGTGATGCTCCGCGGCCCTTCAGTCCCGCAGCTGTTCCGGGATGCCGGCCGCCGCGAGGTCCGCGCAGAGCCGCTCCAGCGCGGCCCGGTCCGTGTAGGGCGAATGGCGCCGGAAGAACGCGAGGTACTCGGAGCGGTCCAGCGCGAGCATGCGCCGGGCGACTTCCCGGGCTTCGCCCTTCTCGCCCATGCGGACCAGGGCCGCTGCGAGGTAGCGCAGCGCCACCACGAAGCCCGGGTTGAGACCGACGGCGCGGCGCGCGAAGTGGACGGCCTGCGCCGCGTCACCGAGCTGGTAGTGCGCCATGGCTCTGCAGGTATGGCAGAAGAACTCCAGGGGCCCCGCGCCCCCGCAGCCCTCGATTCGATCGATGGACGCGAGGGACGCCCGAAAGTCACCGAGGTAGTGGGTGATCCAGGCATCGGCGATGCGGGCCATGGGAGAGTCCGGGTTGAGGCCCAGCGCTCGCTCGACGATTTCCGCGCCCGTCCACGGGTCCCGTTCGGCGTGCGTGAGGACGACCGCGGACCACGCGATCACGAAGGCGTCGCGGCCGGCCAGATCCACGGCCAGTCGGGCCAGTCGGCCCGACTGCGCGATCTCGTCCGGATCGCCGTTGTAGTCCGGGTGCGTGAATCTCACCCAGCCCATGGCGCAATGGGCGCCGGCGATCGACGCGTCCTCGTCGATCACCTGCTGGAGCGCGCGTAGCGTCGCGTCCGCGTCGTAGCCCTGCGCCGCGTAGATGCTGGCGAGGGCGAGGTGGTAGCGATCGCGAGGAGTGCGGGTCGTCGCCGGCTTCGTCTGGGCGAGCAGGATCTGGGCGAGGATCAGATCCAGTTCGAAGCGGCCGGTGCAGCGGTGCAGGAGTTCCTCCGACCACTGCTCGTCCGCGTCCGGACGCAGCTCCAGCTCCCAGGCGTAGACACTCGAGGCAGACGCCGTCTCCACGAGCTCCAGCGTGAGCTGCAGACGTGCACGGACCGAGCGGAGCTGTGCGTGCAGGACGAAGTCGGCGGCGTCGGCGAGCCGACCGTCGCGTTCTCGCTCCACGAGCTGCCAGGCTCCGTTGCGCTGCAGCGCGTGATGCACGGCGAGGCGGCATGCCTCGAGGACGTGCGGCTCGAGGTCGGCAGGTCCGCGCACGGGATCGACGAGGATCGAAGGACGGCCACCGTTGGCGAGCGTCGAGGCGCCGGCACCGCGCTCGTACCCGAGGGCGCTTCGCAGCAGGCCCGTGGGCTCCACGCCCTCTCGTTGCAGATGACGCCGCGCCAGCAGGAACAGACGCCGGGCGCCGTCCGTGTGGCCGTGCCGACGTTCCCGTTCCACCAGCAGAGCCCAGGCTTCCTCGTCCCCGGGTGAGACGGCGACCAGATGCCGGGAGAGCTCGGCGGAGGACGTCGTCCCGGAGCTGTCCGAAAGCGCCTGCTTGAGCAGCTCGGAAAGGAGGCCCCTGCAATTCGCCGACTGGCTGATTCGCCAGGCCTCGTACTCCGCTTCTCCTGCGAGCTCCAGGTCATCGAGAAAGGGGCCGGGGATGCTCTGCAGAAAGGTCGATACAGACACCGGGTCGCAGCGATCCGCGGCCGACACGAAGCGCTCGAGCTGTTCCAGGTCGGTGGTGACGTCCGGCGCCAGCAGGATGCGGTCGTCCGCTGTGACCAGCGCCCGCGCACCTTCGTCGCCCAGGGCGGCACGCAGCCGGCTCATGGCCCAGCGGAGCCCCGCTCGCGGATCGGAGGTCCTCGAGAAGAAGAGCCGGCAGAGCGCATCCCGGGAGTGAGGTCGGCGTACGGCCGCGAGATAGGCCAGCAGCGCCCGGGCCTTCCGCGAGCGTGGAAGCGTGACGGCGCGACCGTCGACGTGAACGCGCAGCGGACCGAGGAGCGCGAGGTGGACTCGGCTCTTTCGTGTCGCGTGGCTCAACCCTGATCCCCCCAGAAGCGCGCCGGGCTGCGCGCGTGACCTGCTCCAGACCATAGGGTGTGATGGCCGTGCGTCAACTCGCCCTTTCCACGCTCGTTCACACGCTCGGTCACACGCTCCCGGCGTAGAGTCCATGCGTCGGGGAAGCGTGTGGTCCTTCGTGAGATCCGGACGGCCGCACCGATGCTCGGGGTCGGCTCTCCCGGATGGATGCCGGCCATGGGACGTATCCCCCCTGCGGGAAGCCGCGGACGGAGACCGGCGATGAATCTCTACCTTCGCCTGCTGCTCGCCCTCGGCCACGGGCTGACGGGAGAGCGGATCGACCATCGGGCGGCGCTCTACCGGAGCTTCCGCGTCTGGCCCCACGACCTCGACGTGTTCGGCCACATGAACAACGGCCGATACCTTCAGATCATGGACGTCGCGCGCGCCGAGTGGATGGCGCGGGTGGGGGTGGTCACCTCCATGTGGCGTCACCGCTGGTCGGCGGTACTCGGGGGTGGGGTCGTGCGCTTCCGCCATTCCCTCGGCCCGTTCCAGCGTTATCACGTGCGCACGCGGCTGCTCGGCTGGGACGAGCGCTGGTGGTTCCTCGAACACAGCTTCCTGGACGCGGTCGAGCGGCGGGTCGCCACAGGGGTCTCCCGTGCCGCCCTGCGAGCGGAGCATGGGTGGGTCGACTCCGCCACCGTCATCGCGGCGGTCGATCCCGAGGCGGCGCCGCTGGCGGCGCCGGAGTGGGTGGTCGACTGGCTCGACGTGGAGCAGGCGATGTGGGCCCACGGGGAGCGGGCGTTCCCGGCGACCCGCCGGCCGCCACTCGCGCTCGGAGCGACCGGTGACTAGGCCCGAGCGCCGGGCCCTGCGTCGCTTCCGTGCGCTGACCGCATGGCCCCGGACGATGCTGCTCGCGAGCCTGCTCTGCGTGGCGATGGCGGGAGCGGGGCTCACCGGGCTCGTGAAGGACGTCTCCATGACGGCCTTCGTTCCCTCGGACCATCCCTCGGCGCTCACGGAAGCCCGGATCGCCGAGGTCTTCGGCCTCGCGGATCCCGTGGCGATCGCGGTCATGACGAGCGATGGCTCGTCGATCTTCGCGCCCGACCATCTCGCCGTCGTCGCGGCGCTCACGGAGGCGATCTCGAGCCTCGACAACGTGCGCCGCGACCGCGTGACCAGTCTCTCGACGGAGTCCTTCATCGCGCCCGGCGAGGACGGTGCGCTGGTGATCGATCGCTACGTCCCCTCCGACGTCCCCACCCGCGCGGATGCGGACCTTGCCCGGACGCGTTGGCGCGCCATGCCGCCCCACGCGGGCACGCTCGTGGCGGAGGACGAGAGCGGGACCGTGATCCTCGCGGAGCTCGTGGATCAGAGTCGCGCGGGCGACACCTATCTGGAGGTGCGGGCGGTCGCCGATGCCTTCGACGCGCCCGGTCTCACGCTGCACGTGGCGGGTCCCGGCGCCGTGAGCGGCTACCTGAGCCGGTACATCGACGGCGACGCTCGGGTCATGCAGCCGCTCGTCTTCGTGATCGTGCTGCTGTTCCTGTTCGCGGCCTTCCGCAGCGCTCGGGCGCTGCTGGGTCCCCTGGTCGTGCTGCTCGGTGCCGCAGCCGGAGCCCTCGGCATCATGGCCTGGCAGGGCGTACCGTACTTCGCGATCACGAATGCCCTGCCCGTCATTCTCGTCGCGATCGCGGTGGCGGACGCGATCCACGTGCTCTCCCAGTACTACCAGCTGCGCGCCTCCTGGCCGGAGGAGCCGGTGCGTGAACTGGTCGTCCAGTCCATGGCCCGCATGTGGCGGCCGATCACGCTCACGACGCTGACCACCATCGCGGGTTTCGTGGGCATCGCCCTAGCGTCGATCATGCCGCCGATCACCTGGTTCGCCTGGTACGCGGCTCTCGGCGTCGCGCTGGCGTGGGTGTTCTCCATGCTGGCCCTGCCGAACGCCATGGTACTGCTGCGACTCCCGCCGTCGCCGTCGTTCCGGTCCTGGGGCTCCGGGCGGCCGGACCGGCTCGCGGGCTTCTTCCTCGCCGTCGCACGCTTCTCGGCCCGACGCCCGGCGCTGGTCCTCGCGGTCTTCGTGGCGTGCTCGGGACTCGCGCTGGCGAGTGCCGACCGGCTCCGCATCGACCGGTCGCAGGTGGAGAACTTCGCGCCGGACGAGCCGATCCGCCTCGCCGACGAGCTCCTCAACCGGCGTTTCGCGGGCACCGCCTTTCTCGACGTGATGATCGAGACCGACGAGCCGGAGGGCCTGCTCCGCGCCGGCCACATGAAGCGCATCGAGGATCTGCAGACGTACTTCGAGACCCTGCCGCACGTGCAGACGACCGTCTCGATCGTCGACTACCTGGGGCTCCTGCACGGCGCGCTCTTCCCCGACGAGCCCCGGACGTCGCTGCGCGAGCTGCCGGAGGAAGACGAGGCCGTGGCGCAGTACCTCTTCCTCTACGAGGTCTCCGGTGATCCGACCGATCTCGAGGAGGAGATCGATTCGGGCTACCGCACGGTGCTCGTGCGGGGAGTGCTCGACTCGGTGTTCTTCTCGCAGACCCGGGAGACCGTCGAGGGACTGCAGCAGTACCTGGACGAGGCCTTCGCGGGCACGGGCCTGCGGGCGAGCCTCGGCGGGGACGTGAACATCACCTACCACTGGATGAGCCGGCTCGGCGCCACGCATTTCCAGGGCGTGGCGATCTCCCTGGCGATGGTCTTCGCAATGGCCGTGCTCGTGTTCCGCTCCCTTCCGGCGGGCTTCCTGTCGATCCTCCCGGTCACCTTCACGGTCGCCGTCATCTACGGGCTCATGGCGGCCTTCGACGTCTATCTCGAGCCCGCGACGAGCATGTTCGCGGCCATCTCCCTGGGCGTGGGCGTCGACTTCGCCATCCACATGGTGGACCGGATCCGCAGCGCCCTCCTGCTCACGGACGGATCCCTCGAGCGGGCTCTGGAACTGGCGGTCCCGATCACGGCCCGCGCCTCGTTCTTCAACGCGGCGGCGCTCGGCGTCGGGTTCGCGGTGATGCTCTTCTCCGCCCTGCCCATGCTCCAGCGCTTCGGCGGCCTGGTCTCGGCCGCCGCCCTCGTGAGCTTCCTCGTCGGCGTGGCCGTGATCCCCGCCTGCTATGCCGTCGGCCTCGCTGCGCGCCGGAGCCTGCTGCGCCGCGCGAATCGGCCGGCCTGGGTCCAGGGCCTGAGGATCCTCGTCCTCTGTGGTCTGGGCCTCGCGGGCGTGCCCGAGCCCTGCGGGGCCAGCGACGAGGCGCTGCGGATCGCGGAGAACGTCTTCGAGCGACCGGAGGGGCGCTTCGCGGTCCGCACGATCGAGATGGAGCTCACGGACCGCCGCGGAGGGAGGCGCTCTCGCGAAGCGGTCGTCCTGAAGCATGACACCGGGGACGTGCGCATGACCCGGATCACCTACCTCCAGCCCCGCACCGTCGATGGAACGTCGTTCCTCAGTCACGATTTCCGCGGTGGAGAGGGCATCGACGAGCGCTGGCTCTACCTGCCCGCGGCCCGTCGTGTACGGCAGATCCCGGCCTCGGACCGGGGCGACTACTTCCTCGGGACGGACTTCACCTACGAGGACATGCAGAGCGATCTCAAGTTCGACCCGACGGACTACGTGTTCTGGTACGAAGGCGAGCGGGAGGTGGACGGCCGGACGCTGCATCGGCTCTCCGGCGTGCCCCGGGAGGAGCAGGTCGCTCGCGAACTCGGCTACGGCGCCTTCGTGGCCGACGTCGACGGGCAGAGCTGGGTTCCGCTCCGGATCGAATTCCGCGACCTGGACGACGCGCCGCTGAAGACCGTCGAGGTACGTCGGCTCGAGCGGATCGACGGCATCTGGACCGCCACGGAGATCGTCGCGACGCATCACCAGACCGGTCACGCCACGCGTTTCCGCTACCGAGACGTGCGCTATCTGCCGGACCTGCCGGAGCGCTGGTTCCGGCCCGCCTCGCTCGAGCGACGCCTGTCGCCCTCGCTCCTCGGTGGCCGATGAGGTCGGCCCGTCTCGCCGTCGTCGGACTCTTCGGCCTCGCTCTCCCGGTTGCCGCGGAGGTCCGTGTTTCGGCCGTGTACGGGCACGGGCTCGAGGAATCGGATTCCGTGGAGGCGAGCGTCCGGGTCGAACCGTCCTTCAGCGTGGATCTGGGCGCGGGCAGCTGGTTCGAGGCGTCTGCGAGGATCCGCTTCGATCCGGCGGATCGCCTCGATCCCGGGCGTCCTCGCTACGACACCTATGCGCGGGGGGGCGTGCCGTACCGGATCGAGGACGAGACGACCGTCGAGCTGCGGGATCTGTATCTCGAGTCCCCCCTGGGCGAGGGGGTGGCCCGGATCGGTCGACAGCAGGTGGTCTGGGGAAGGCTCGACGGCGTCCGCGTCCTGGACACGATCAACCCCTTCAACTTCCGCGAATTCATCCTGGCCGACTTCGACCAGGCACGGATTCCGATCTGGGCCCTGTCCCTGGACGTGCCGGTCGGGCGCTGGCGCGTCGAGGCGGTGCTGAGTCCGGACACCACGGTGCACGACATCCCGGAGCGGGACGCCTGGTTCGAGTTCCGTGCGCCACGCTTCCGCTTCGGGGCCGATCCCACCGGGAGCCTGCCCCCCGTCGAGACGCAGCGCCCCTCCGAGCTCGCGGACGGGACCATCGCGGCGCGGCTGTCGCGCTCCTTCGGCCGTCTCGACGTGTCCTTCCAGGCGCAGCAGGGGCTCGATCCGGAGCCGCTCGGGGCCCTTCGTGTCGACGGCTCGGGCGTCCGGGTGGAGACGCACTACGCCGAGCGCCGCGTCTTCGGGCTCGGCGCCACGACGTCCGTGGGTCCGGCGATCCTTCGCGCGGAGGTCGCCGCGCAGCCCTCGCGGCACTTCAATACGCGCGACGGTCAGGCGCTCGGAACCGCGCGTGCGGACCAGTGGACCCTGGCGGGCGGCATGGACTTCGACGGGCCCCTCGACACCTTCGTGAACCTCCAGTTCGTCTACGACCGCATCACGGAATCTCCCCCGGGCCTCGTCCGGCCGAGGGAGGACCGGATCGTCACCGTCTTCCTGCGCCGCGACTTCGCCTACGAGACCTGGCTGCTCGAAGGGCGCTGGTACGGAAACCTCGAGGACGAGGACGGCATCTTCCGCGGACGCATCGCCTGGCGCCCGACCGGCGCCCTCGAGCTCTCGCTCGCGGCGGACGGTTTCTACGGACCGACTCGAGGCCTGTTCGGTCAGTTCTCCGGTCGTGATCGCGTCAGCCTGGGGGTCTCCTTCACGCTCTGAGCTCCCGTTGCGACCACGGAGCCGACCTCCTACAATCCAGCGCCTTGATTCGACTGCATTAATCGGTGGAGGCGCCACGCCCATGGGCATCGAGCAGGTCCGCAGCGTCGACGACGTCGACAACCTCGGGGACATCGTCCGCTTCCAGGCCCGGGAGCGGGGGGAGAAGACGGCCTTTCTCTTCGAGGGGCGCCGGACGAGCTACGCGGAGTTCGACGCGAAGACGAACCAGGTCGCGAACGCGCTGATCGCCGAGGGCGTGGGCCCGCAGGGGCGCGTGGCGTTTCTCGACAAGAACTCGGACCTCTTCTACGAGGTGGTCTTCGGCTGCGCGAAGGCGAACGCGGTC
>JAZBPF010000596.1:0-2779 GCA_036351515.1 Pseudomonadales bacterium
GCCAGCGCGGCGTCGAGGGCGAAGAGTCGCGGCAGCGCGCTCGGGCGCAGCGGGTCGATCCCCTCCTGCAGGCAGGCCAGGCGCCAGGTCCGCTTGATGGAATCCTGCGCCGTCCGTGGCCCCGTCATGGCCTCCGCGGGCGTGTGGTGCAGGAAGCGCCCGAAGGCGCGGTGGCAGAACGCGCCGTAGGCCCGCGTGTCCAGGATGAAGGCATGCCAGGCCTCGTCCACGGCCTGTGAGGGCATGCCGAGGAGCCGCCGGCGCGCCCGGCGGCAGAGTTGGAACCAGTCGCGCAGGGCCTCCAGGACCTCGCTCACCTGCATGGGCGTCAGGTCGGGGTAGCGCGCGCGGAGGTGGGTGGCCAGGGAGGCTGGCAGCGGCGCCTCCCGGATGTGGCGCCCCCGGCGTCCGTGCAGGAACCACTGCTGGGCGACGACGGCACCGGCCAGCAGCACGAGGATCGCGAGAGCGGCATCCATGGGTCGCCTCCGACGACGGTCCCGTCGAGTCTGGACCGGAGATGCCCGTCGCGCCTCAGGGGGCGCCCGGCGGCGAGGTGTCCACGAGGCCGAGGAAGATCAGCGTGATGCCGATCATGTCGTAGAAGCCGTGCACGAGGATGCACGGCAGCAGGCGTCCGCCCTCGCGCCAGAAGAGCATGCCGAGGAGCAGACCCATGACGCCGGTCGTGACGATGCCGCTGACGCCCTGGTAGAGGTGCACGGCGCCGAAGAACACGGCGGTGACCCCGGTGGCGGCGATCCGGCCCGGCGTGCCGTCCCCGAGCACGCGCGCGAGCTCGCGCTGGAGGAAGCCCCGGAACACGAGCTCCTCGCCGAAGGCGGCGGTGATCCACATGAAGGCCGTGAGCGTGAGCCAGGCGACGACGTCGCCCTCCAGGGCGGCGAAGGCCGACAGATCGTGGGGCTGCTCCGTGAGCTGCTCCACCGCCGGCGCGAGGGCGAGGTCCACGAGGGCGAAGGCGCCGAGGGTCCAGAGGAGCGCCCGGCGCACCAGGGGTCCGAGCTGCCCTGGAGCGGGAAGCGTCAGGCCGAAGCGGGACCCGTCCCAGCGGGTCGCCCAGAGGATCGCGCCCGCGGCGAGCAGACCGAAGCCGTAGCCGACCGGTCCCGCGACGAGCATGAGCGCGAAGGCGACGGCCAGCAGGACCGTGGTGCCCACGGTGCCCGTGAGCGCGCGGGCGAGGCGCGCTCGCAGGGAGGGCCCGGCGGGGCCCTCAGCCATCCCGTCGGGAGCTGGCCGCCATGCGCAGGAAGGCGAAGTTCGCGGGTACCACGGCGCCGGGCAGGCCGAGGGGCAGGTCGAAGGTCTCCGGATGGAGCGTGTTCGCGAGGATCTCGAGGCCGTCCACGAGCCGGGGACCGGGGCGTTCGAGGAAGCGGGCGCCGTCGAGGACGCAGACGTGGCCGCTGCGCACGGCGGGGATCTCCCGCCAGCGGGAGTTTCCGCCGAGCCGCGCCAGGGCGGCCATGGTCTGCTGCACGGTCATGCCGTGCCCCGCGGCCACGAGCAGCTCCGGTGCCGCGCGGACCACCGTGTCCCAGTCCAGCGTGCGTGCCGCCGCGCCGGGCCGGCCGAGCACGTCGTGGGCGCCGGCGAAGGTGACCAGCTCGGGCAGCCAGGCGCCGGGCGCGCGGGGCGGATCGAGACCGTCGAGGAGCGCCACGCGCGGCGGATCCACGAGGCGGGCGCTGCGGTTGCGCACGGCGTCGATGCGCCGGCGCAGGCGGGCGACGAGCTCCGTGCCCGCGTCCGGCACGCGCAGGGCCCGGGCGATCTCCCGGACGGTGGCGAGCACTTCCTCCACGGTCGAGGCCGCGAGCGCGAGCACGCGCGGGCGCCGGGGCAGGGCCGCGAGCACGGCCTCCAGCTGCGCCGCGTCGACGCCGCAGCCGAAGGGCTCGCCGTCGACGTGGGTGATCACGAGGTCCGGCGCCAGCACCGTCAGGGCACGCTGGGCGAGGCGGACGCGCGGGGGAGCGCCCGGACCCTCCGGTGCCTCCTCGACCGTGACCCGGGGCATCTCTCCCGCCCGCTCCCGCGGCTCGCAGCGATGGCTCGTGCCGACGAGGCGGTCGTGCAGCCCCAGCGCCTCGATCGTGTCGGTGGCGCCCGGAACGAGCGAGACGACGCGCATGGCGCTCAGGGCGTACGCGAGGCGGGTACGCGCGCGAGCGGGTCCGTCGGCACCAGGGAGCGACGCTCCGCGAGAGCCAGACCACCGAACAGCAGCAGCGCGAAGAACAGGTCCCCGGCGAGCGCGTTGTGCAGGAACGGCAGCGCCGCCGTGTAGCAGGCGACGAGCCCGGCCAGGGTGCCCGGCCAGGTCGGCATGACGGCCCATGCGGCGAGGTTGGTCACGGCGAAGAAGAGCACCGACGCGGCCAGGGTGCCCGCGAAGACGGGCACGAGGCGGCGCCGCCCCCGGAGCAGCATGCCGAGCCCGACGATCGCCGCCAGGCTGCCGTAGACCACGGGCACGAGCCCGTGGAAGGCGCCGAGCGGATCGCCCTGGCGCAGGATCCCGAGCGCGAGGTCGCTCAGCAGCATGGCCGCGAGGGGCACGAGCACGGCGAGCCAGCGGTCGGCGAGCGTCGCGCCGGCGAAGAGCGCCATGGCCGTCACGGGGGCGAAGTTCGGGGGATGGGGCAGCAGGCGGCAGGCGGCCGCGGCGAGCACGGCGCCGGCGAGGAGGAGGAAGCGGGTACGGTCGGTCACGGGCCGGGCTCCTTCGTCTGGACCGGCGCAAGATGCCAGA
>JAZBPF010000597.1:0-4405 GCA_036351515.1 Pseudomonadales bacterium
GCGTTCGCGCGCGAGCGCGGCGTGGCCCGCATCACGGTGGAGACGCTCTACGATGCCAAAGCCCACTTCGGCCGCTGACCGCACGACCGTGAAGGTCGTGATCGTGACCCTGGACAACCACCTCGCGGGCGCGACGCTGCGCGCGCAGGAACGGCTCTCGCGGAGCCATCCGGGGATCACGGTGCGTCAGCACGCCGCTACCGAATGGGCGGAACAGCCCCGGGCCCTCGAGGCCTGTCTCGACGACATCGCCACCGGCGACATCGTCATCGCCACCATGCTCTTCATGGAGCCGCACGTCCGCCTCGTGCACGACGCCCTCGCGGCGCGGCGCGATCACTGCGACGCGCTCGTGTGCTGCATGTCGGCGCCGGAGATCACGAAGCTCACGCGCATCGGCGGCTTCACCATGGACGGCAAGCAGAACGGCCCGCTCGCCTTCCTGAAGAAGTTCAAGCCGAAGCAGGAGGCCGGCCAGAGCGCGAGCGCCGGCGCGCAGCAGATGCAGCTGCTGCGTCGCCTGCCCCAGCTCCTGAAGTTCCTGCCGGGCAAGGCGCAGGACGTGCGCGCCTACTTCCTGACGCTCTCCTACTGGATCTCCGGGTCCGAGGAGAACGTCGAGAACATGGTGCGCTTCCTCGTGGACCGCTACGCGGACGGCCCCCGCCGGGCGCTCCGCGGCAAGGTGCCCTCCGAGGGCCCGGTGCACTATCCGGAGGTCGGGCTCTATCACCCGGACCTGAAGCAGCGCGTGACGGAGAAGCTCTCGGAGCTGCCCGGCATGCGGAAGAAGGGCGCTCCCCGGGTCGGCGTGCTGATCATGCGGTCCTACGTGCTGGCGGGGAACGCCGAGCACTACGACGGGGTGATCCGCGCCCTCGAGGCGAAGGGCATGGTTCCGGTGCCGGCCTTCGCGAGCGGTCTGGACGCGCGGCCCGCCATCGAGGCGTTCTTCCGCGACGGCGAGCGCACGCGCATCGACGCCCTGGTGTCGCTGACCGGCTTCTCCCTGGTGGGCGGCCCGGCCTACAACGACGCCCGCGCCGCGGAGGAGGTGCTCGCGGCCCTCGACGTGCCCTACCTGGCCGCCCATCCCGTGGAGTTCCAGACCGTCGAGCAGTGGGAGCACAGCGAGCGCGGCCTGTCGCCGGTGGAGTCGACCATCATGGTGTCGATCCCCGAGCTCGACGGCGCGAGCGGCCCCATGGTCTTCGGCGGACGTCGCCAGGACGCGGACGACGGCCGCAACATGCGCTCGGTGCCGGAGCGCGCCGAGATGCTCGCGGCCCGCACGGCCCGCCTCGTGCGCCTGCGGCGCACCCCCGCGCAGGACCGGCGCGTCGCCCTGGTGCTGTTCAACTTCCCGCCGGGCGGCGGTGCCACGGGGACCGCGGCGAACCTCGGCGTGTGGGAGTCCCTGCACGAGACGCTCCGGGGCATGGCCGCGGCGGGGTACGACGTGGAGGTGCCGGAGGACGTCGACACGCTGCGCGACGCCGTGCTCGGTGGCAACTCCGAGCGCTTCGGGACCGATGCCAACGTCGCCATGCGCATCCCCGTGGACGACCACGTGCGCAAGGAGCGCTGGCTGTCGGAGATCGAGGGCGCCTGGGGTCCGGCCCCGGGCAAGCACCTCACGGACGGCGCCTCCCTGTTCGTGCTCGGCCGCTTCTTCGGCAAGGTGTTCGTGACCGTGCAGCCGGGCTTCGGCTACGAGGGCGATCCCATGCGCCTGCTCTTCGAGAAGAGCTTCGCGCCGACGCACGCCTTCTCGGCCTTCTACCGCTTCCTGCGGGAGGACTGGGACGCGCACGCGGTGCTGCACTTCGGCACCCACGGCGCGCTGGAGTTCATGCCCGGCAAGCAGGTGGGCCTCTCCGGGGACTGCTGGCCGGACCGGCTCATCGGCGACCTGCCGAACCTCTACCTCTACGCGTCCAACAACCCCTCCGAGGGGGCCATCGCCAAGCGCCGCTCCGCCGCGACGCTCGTGAGCTACCTCACGCCGTCGATTGCTCGCGCCGGGGTCTACCGCGAGCTCGCGGACCTCAAGGGCAGCCTCGACCGCTGGCGGGGCCTGGAGCCGGAGCGGGAGCACGAGCGCGAGGACCTCGCCGCCCTGATCCAGCTCGAGGCCGCCGCGCTCGAGCTCTGCGAGGAGACGCCGACCTGGTCCGCGGAGGATCGGGACGGGGAGATCGCGCGCCTGTGCGATGCGCTCCGGGAGATCGAGGAGACCCTGATTCCCGACGGCCTGCACGTGGTGGGTCGGCCGCTCTCCGAGAGTGCCCGCACGGACCTCCTCGGCTCCATGGCCGACGCCCGCGGTGCGAGCCTGCCGGCCGAGGCCATGGCCGCGCTGGCGCGGGGGGAGGGCGTCCGCGGCGCCCTCGAGCACTGCGCGACGCGGGACGACGCGACGCGCGGACACCTGGACGAGCTCGCCCGCGTCGAGGCGCTGCTGCGCCAGGATCACGAGATTCCGGCGCTCCTGCACGCGCTCGACGGCGGCTTCGTGCGCCCGGCGCCGGGCGGGGATCTGCTGCGCAATCCGGACGTGCTCCCCTCCGGCCGCAACGTCCACGGCTTCGACCCCTTCCGGCTGCCGAGCAGCTTCGCGCTCCGGGACGGGGCCCGGCAGGCGGACCTGCTCCTCGACCGCCACCGCAAGGACGGTCACGGTCTGCCCGAGTGCGTGGCCCTCGTGCTCTGGGGCACGGACAACCTCAAGAGCGAGGGCGGTCCCATCGCCCAGGCGCTCGCACTGCTCGGCGCGCGGCCGCGTTTCGACAGCTACGGTCGCCTCTCCGGCGCGGACCTGATTCCCCTCGAGGAGCTCGGTCGCCCGCGCATCGACGTGGTGATCACGCTCTCGGGCATCTTCCGCGACCTGCTGCCCCTGCAGACGCGGCTCCTCGCCGAGGCCGCGTGCCTCGCCGCCCACGCGGACGAGCCCCTGGAGATGAACTTCGTGCGCGCCCACGCGCTCGCGCACGCGGAGGCGCACGGCTGCGATCTCGACACGGCGGCCCTGCGCGTGTTCTCCAACGCCGACGGCGCCTACGGCTCGAACATCAACCTGCTCCTCGACAGCGGGGCCTGGGGCGAGGAATCGGAGCTCTCGGACACGTACAAGAACCGCAAGAGCTTCGCCTACGGCGTGTCCGGCGAGCCCGTGCAGCAGGCGGAGCTCCTCGACAGCGTGCTCGGCCACGTGGAGCTCGCCTACCAGAACCTCGAGTCCGTGGAGCTCGGCGTCACCACCATCGACCACTACTTCGACACGCTCGGCGGCATCAGCCTCGCGGCGAAGCAGTCCCACGGGAAGGAGATCCCCGTCTACATCGGGGACCAGACCCGCGGCGAGGACAAGGTGCGCACGCTCAACGAGCAGCTCGCTCTCGAGAGCCGGACGCGCATGCTCAATCCGAAGTGGTACGAGGGGCTGCTCAGCCACGGCTACGAGGGGGTGCGCCAGATCGAGGCGCACGTCACGAACACGCTCGGCTGGTCCGCGACCACGGGCCAGGTGGACGAATGGGTCTACGGCAAGCTCTCGGAGACCTTCGTCCTCGACGAGGTGATGCGCGAGCGCCTCGCGCAGCTCAATCCCACCGCCTCCCTGCGTCTCGCGGATCGACTCCTCGAGGCCACGGAGCGCGAGTACTGGAAACCCGACGCCTCGATCCTCGAGGCCCTCCGGGACGCGAAGGAAGCGCTCGAGGACCGTCTCGAGGGTCTCGCTCCCGAGGGCGCGGCGGCGGCCTGACATCAGCGGCGTCCCGCAGGGGACCCCAGGAGAGTCCAGCATGAGTTCCATCCCGGTGCGTGAAGTGCGGCCCGACGGCGAGGGCAGCCTGCAGGTCCATCAGGATCCGAACGTCAGCATCGGCAAGGCCAAGGTCTTCGCCGTCTACGGCAAGGGCGGGATCGGGAAGAGCACGACGTCCTCGAACCTGTCCGTCGCCTTCTCGAAGCTCGGCAAGCGCGTGCTCCAGATCGGCTGCGATCCGAAGCACGACTCCACCTTCACGCTCACCAAGAAGCTCATGCCGACGGTGATCGACGTGATGGAGGAGGTGGACTTCCACACGGAGGAACTCCGCGTCGAGGACTTCGTCTACGAGGGCTACAACGGCGTCATGTGCGTGGAGGCGGGCGGCCCGCCCGCGGGCACGGGCTGCGGGGGCTACGTGGTCGGCCAGACCGTGAAGCTGCTGAAGGAGCACCACCTCCTCGACGAGACCGACGTGGTGATCTTCGACGTGCTCGGGGACGTGGTCTGCGGCGGCTTCGCCGCGCCGCTCCAGCACGCGGACCGGGCGCTCATCGTCACGGCCAACGACTTCGACTCGATCTTCGCCATGAACCGCATCGTCCAGGCGATCGGCGCGAAGTCGAAGAA
>JAZBPF010000598.1:0-3941 GCA_036351515.1 Pseudomonadales bacterium
CCGGGCGCCCTTCGCGGGGATCGTCACCTACGTCGTGGCGACGCCGCCCCTGAACGCCGGAGACCCCGTGGCCATGGTCGCGCCCCGCGCGACCGGGGACTGACGCCCCGGGCGGGCTCGCGCCGCCTGGAGGCGTCCGGCACCATCCGGGCTCCAGCCGACGCCGGAGGCCCCCCGTGCGCAGCCCGCTTCCGCTCCTTCTGACCCTGCTGCTACCGCTCGCAACCTCCGCGGCCGAACCGGACCCGCTCGCCCCGCAGCGCGAGGCGATCCGGCGCGGCGTGCAGGAGGTGCTGGCCTGCAACGGCCTCTTCACCTCCGAGCGCACGCTGGAGCAGGTCCGACGCCAGGAGCTCGCCTACCTCCGCGGCCGTCCCTTCGCCGAGGGGGTGCCGCCCGCACCGCTGCGCGTCCGGGAGGAGCTCCGCGCGGTGGAGGTGGGCACGGACGACGACGGTCCGGTGCTCCGCGCCGTGTTCCGCGAGGGCATCGGCTGCGTGGTGCTCGCGCCGGGGCAGTCCCTCGAGGGACTCGACGCCCTGCCGGCGCTCGACCCGGTGCCGGAGCCGGGCCACGCGGACGAGGTTCCCTGGCCCGACGGCGACGCGGTGCCGGACGAGCCGCTTCCCGCGGACGTCGACGCCGCTGCGCTCCGGGCCGCCTCCGACTGGGCCTTCGACCGGCCCACGGCAGAGCAGGACACGCTCTCGCTCCTGGTCGTGCACCGGGGCCGGCTGCTGCACGAGCGCTACGCGCCGGGCGTGGACCGCTTCACGCGCACGCGCACCTGGTCCACGGCCAAGAGCATCGCCGTCACGCTGATCGGCATGCTCGTCGATCGCGGGGCCCTCGACCTCGACGCGCCGCTGCCGGTGGCCTGGCTCCCGGAGCATGCGTCGGCCCCGGAGTCCGATCCGCGCCGCGCGATCACCCTGCGCCACGTGCTGCACATGAGCTCGGGGCTCTACCCGGTGGACAGCGAGGGGCGCGAGTACGTCTCGGGCTCGGGGCTCTCCTACTGGGCCGGCGCGAGCTCCGCCGACGGCGCCCGGGCCCGGGGGCTCGTGCGCGCCCCGGGGACGAGCTGGGACTACGAGAACTACGACACGCTCCTCGCCGTGCGCGCCATGAAGCAGGCGCTCGGCTCGGAGGCCGCCTACCACGCGTTCCCGCGGAAGGCGCTCCTCGAGCCCATCGGCATGCACCGCACGCTCCTGTCCACGGACCGCTTCGGCGACTTCGTGCTCTCGAGCCAGGTCTACGCCAGCGCCCGGGACCTGGCGCGCTTCGGGCTGCTGTACCTGAACGGCGGCGTCTGGAACGGCGAGCGGCTGCTCCCGGAGGCCTGGATCGACTTCGTGCGTACGCCGGCGCCGGCCACGGCCGCCCGCGGGAACTTCTACGGCGGCCAGTTCTGGCTCGTGCCCGACGACCGCGACGACGTACCGCGGGACGCCTACGCGACGGCGGGGAACCGGGGCCAGTACGTGATCGTCGTGCCCTCGAAGGAGCTCGTGATCGTGCGCCGCGGCCTCGACTGGGGCCGCCAGGGCTTCGATCGCTGGGATCTCCTCCGGGAGGTGGCGAAGGCCTTCCCGTGACGGGCGCTCCGCGCCGGGACGCGCCCTGCCGCGTGGGGTAGACTCCGCGGCGCTCGAGACCGGGGGATCCCATGCGCTACGTCAGCACCCGCGGCCAGACGCCGCCCCAGCGGTTCCAGGACGCCGTCCTCATGGGCCTCGCCCCGGACGGGGGGCTGCTCGTCCCGGAGACGATCCCGGACGTGCGCGACCGGCTGGAGGCCTGGCGGGGCCTGTCCTTCGAGGCGCTGGCGACGGAGATCGTCGCGCTCTACTGCGACGACATCCCCCGGGACGACCTCGAGACGCTCGTGCATCGGAGCTACGCCACCTTCGACGATCCGGCGGTGACGCCGCTGGTCGCCGTGGGCGACGTGCACGTGCTCGAGCTCTGGCATGGCCCCACGCTCGCCTTCAAGGACGTGGCCCTGCAGCTCCTCGGCAACCTCTTCGAGTACGTCCTCGAGCGGCGCGGGGAGCATCTGAACATCCTCGGCGCCACGAGCGGGGACACGGGCAGTGCGGCCATCGCCGGGACCCGGGGCCGGAAGAACATCGACATCTTCGTCATGTACCCGAAGGGTCGCACCAGTCGCATCCAGGAACTGCAGATGACGACGGTGCCCGACCCCAACGTGCACATGCTGGCGATCGAGGGCAGCTTCGACGACTGCCAGGCGATCCTGAAGTCCACCTTCGGCGACCTGCCCTTCAAGGAGCGCTACCGCCTCGGCGCCGTGAACTCCGTGAACTGGGCGCGCGTGCTCGCGCAGATCGTCTACTACTTCCACGCGGCGCTCGCGCTGCGCGACGACGGCGGCCCCGTGAGCTTCTCCGTGCCCACGGGGAACTTCGGGGACATCTTCGCCGGCTGGCTCGCGGCGCGCATGGGCCTGCCCATCGACCGGCTCGTGCTCGCCACGAACGAGAACGACATCCTCGCGGTCTTCTTCGACACGGGCGTCTATCGGCGCGGCGACGTGCACTTCACCGTGAGCCCGTCCATGGACATCCAGGTGGCGAGCAACTTCGAGCGCTTCCTGTACTACCTCCTCGGAGAGGATCCGGAGCGGCTGCGCGACGCCATGGCGCAGTTCGCGGAGCGCGGCGAACTCGTGATCCCGAAGGAGGGGGACCTCGACCCGCTGCTTCGCGCGCGCTCCGTCGGCGCCGAGAAGACCCTCGCGACGATCCGTGCGGTCTGGGAAGCCGAGGACTACCTCCTCGACCCGCACACGGCCGTGGGCGTCGCCGCCGGCCGTGCCCTGCGCACGGAGTCGCCGCTCGTGTGCCTGGCGACGGCGCATCCCGCCAAGTTTCCCGAGTCCGTGCTGAAGGCCGTGGGCCGGGACGTCGCGCACCACCCGCGGGTCGACGGCCTCGCCGACCTGCCCACGCGGTCCACGACGCTCCCCGCGGACGAGGCCACGGTGAAGGCCTTCCTCGCGGACCACGCCCGCAGCTGACCCGCGCGCCCCGGCCGCGCCCTTCCGACTCCGCGCTTCGCCGGGCGCGTACGGTCCTCCTGCGTCCCGCGACGGCGCCGGGTCCGATGCAGTGCGAGGCGGCCGTTCGACTGATCTTGCCAATGGGAACGATTCGCTTTTCTATGGGCTCCATGCCGGCGCTCCGTCCGGTCGCCGGCGTGCTCGAGGAGTCCACCCATGTCCACCGCGTCCCGCCCCTCCGATTCTTGGCACGGCGCCCTGCGCTCGGCGATCGGTCACTGCGCCGCCGGCCGCCTGCTCGAGGCCCTCTCCTGCTACGACCGTGCGGTCTCCGCCGTCGACGCCCTGCTCGGCGGGAGCTCGCTCACGGCGCCCTTGCTCATGGCAAAGACCGTCAGCCATCTCCACCGGGCGGCGGTGCTCGACCGGCTGGACCGGACCCGCGCCGCGGACCGCGAGTACCGCAGCGCCTGGGCCTTCGCCCGTGCCGTGGCCGACGACGTCCACCAGCCGGGGGGGCCTGCGGCAGGCCGCCTGCTGCCATGCGCGGGTCGCCCTCGCCGAGTGGCAGGGGGCGCGCGGACCGGCATCGAGGTGCATCGCGGCCGACGAGGACGATCCGGACCGGGCGGAGAGCGGCCTTGCCCTGCATTGAATCGGCGCTCGGGCCTCGGCGGCCGCTCCGGGCCGCGCCCCTCCGGCTTCAGCCGGTGTGGTCGAGGGAGC
Source organism: Pseudomonadales bacterium (assembly GCA_036351515.1). Classification (GTDB taxonomy): domain Bacteria; phylum Pseudomonadota; class Gammaproteobacteria; order Pseudomonadales; family Azotimanducaceae; genus JAZBPF01. The sequence goes on from JAZBPF010000598.1 coordinate 3,755, forward strand.
CGGAGCGGGCGCTGCGTCGTCGACGATTCGCCGCAGCCCGTGGCGGGACCACGGGCGTAGCGGGCGTCCTTGCCGTCTACGCCGCGAGCCGGCTTGCGCTGCTGCCGCTGCGCTGAGTGGTCCAGCGGACGTGGCGGGTGCGCGCAGCCCGCGTTCCGCTCTCCCCATCCACGCCCCCCCCCCCCCC
>JAZBPF010000599.1:0-6529 GCA_036351515.1 Pseudomonadales bacterium
GCCGCGGCCAGCGCCGGGCGCAACCGCGCCGCTTCGGCGTGCACGGCCGGGTCGAGCTCCGCGCCGGCCCGGAAGTTCAGGGCGACCCCCCAGGCGAGGCGCGGCTGCACGGTCTCGATCCAGTCCCGGAAGCGTTCCCAGGCCTCGCGCTGCTGGAGCACCACCTGCGTGTCCCGCCAGTGCGCGAGGCCCTCGCGGGCGACGGTCACGGTCTCGCACGCGCTTGCCTCGGCCCGGAGCCGGTCGACGGCCGGGGCGAGGGCCTCGGCAGTGGCGGGCTCGGCGCAGGCGAAGGCGTCCTCCGCGATCAGCAGCCGGAAGCGCTCGAAGGGCGCATCGGGCCCGAGCAGCGTCTCCGTGACCCCTGCGAGGAGCGCCGCGTCGCGGGCGAGCCAGCCCACCGTGTCGAAGCTCGCGGCCTGGCCCAGGACGCCGTCGAGGGACACGCGGCCGTGGGTCGTGCGCAGGCCGAAGAGCCCGCAGAAGGCGGCGGGGATGCGCACGGAGCCGCCGGTGTCCGTGCCGAGGGCGAAGTCCGCGAAGCCGGCGCCCACCGCCGCCGCCGAGCCGCTGGAGGACCCGCCCGGGAGCCGCTCCGGTGCGGCGGGGTTCACCGGTGTGCCGTAGTGGGCGTTGCGCCCGAGGATCCCCCGCGAGAGCTCGTCCGTGTGCGTGCGCCCCACGAGCGTCGCCCCCGCCGCGAGGCAGGCCGCCACCACCGGCGCGTGCCGAGGGGCGGGTTCGTGCGTGCGCAGCCAGTCGGGGTTGCCGCCCCCGGTCACGCAGCCCTCGACGTCGAAGAGGTCCTTCACGGCGAAGGTGCGGCCCGCGAGCGGACCCTCTGCCGCGCCCTCGACGCGGAGCCGCCCGCCCGGGACGAAGGGGTCGACGGGCGCGTCGGCGTCGCTCACGCGCCGAGGCCGGGAAAGAGCGGCGCGAGCTCGCGCTCGTACTTCGCGAGGTAGTCGCGGAAGCTCGTCCCGCCGGTCCCCGTGTCCACGCCCACGCGCTCGAGCTGCACCGTGGCGAGCTGGAGATGGCTGCGGTGGAAGCGCAGCTGGGCGCGGTCGTAGTCCGCGAGCGCCCCGAGGAGCGGCGCGGCCCGCCGGTCGGCACGGAGCGCCGCGACGGGCTCCGCGGCGCCGGCCTCGCGGGCCCGCTCCACGAGCACGCCGAAGTAGTGCCGCAGACTGTGCCTGCGGTAGCGCTCGAGCCAGCGCGCAATCTCGGCTCCGTAGCGCCGGTCGAACTCCGTCTCCGCGACGTGCGGCGTCCCGGAGGCGTCCGCGGTCCCGCCGGTCCAGTAGCGGGGCACGCCGCTCTGGAGCTCGAGCCGGCGGAACTGGAAGGACTGGAAGCCGCTCGTGGGGCCGATGGCGTCGCGGAACTCGCCGAAGGCCCGCAGATCCGTGAGGATCGGCATGGTGCCGTTCACCGTGCGCCAGAGCCGGTTCACGCGGCGCAGGAAGTAGCCGCACTCCTCCGTGGGCCCGAGCGGGCCCTCTGCGGCCTCCTCGAGGGCCGCGCGCAGGGCATCGAGGGCGCGATCGAGGTCGAGCACCATCTGGTGGAAGGCGAGCTCGCAGATCTGGTGCACCGCGATGAACAGGTCCTCGTCCTGCGAGGCCGTCACGGGCCGCTTGCAGGCGAGCAGGGTCTCGAGGCCGTGGTAGCTCCAGTAGTGGTTCCCCGTCGGATCCATCTCCGGGTCGAGGGGCGGCAGCGGCGCGACGCGGTCGTGGTCCATCGTCTCCATCCTGGCCGGGACCGGTGGAGGGCGCGATGATGGGGCAGCGATCGGGTCCGGACAACGGGAGGCCATGACGTGGCGGCAGCGACGGCCCCACCCTGCGCGAGCTACGCGGCGGGAGCGCTCCTCCTCGAGAGCGGCGCCGTGCTCCCGGACGCGCGCCTCGCCTACCGCAGCCATGGCCGCGTCGGCGAGGGCGATCCGATCGTCACCTGCAGCGCCTTCGCCCAGCACCACGGGGACCTCGCCTTCCTCGTGGGCCCCGGCCGGCCCCTCGACCCCGAGCGCCACTGGCTCGTGCACACGGAGCTCCTCGGCAACGGCCGCTCGAGCTCGCCGTCGAACACGCCCGCGCCCCACGACGGACCCGCGTTCCCGGCCGTCACGATCCGCGACAACGTGGCCCTGCAGGCGCGGCTCCTGGACCATCTCGGCGTAGACCGGATCCGCGCGGTGATCGGCGCGAGCATGGGCGGGCAGCAGGCGCTGCAGTGGGCCGTGAGCCATCCGGAGCGGGTCGGCGGCGCCGTCGCCATCGTCGCCAGCGCCCGCGCGTCCTGGCACGTGCAGCTGTTCCTGCACGGCCTCGAGTCGGCCCTGCGCTCGGACCCGGCCTTCGAGGACGGCCGCTACGGCTCGCCCCCGCTGCTGGGCCTCTCGCGCCTGTCCGAGGCCTGGGCGCCGTGGGCGCTCGCGCCGCAGTTCTTCTCCGAGGGCCACTACCGCGCCTTCGAGGACACGGCCGCCGAGCACCTCGAGGCGTTCCTCGCGAAGTGGCGCACCCGCTACCACGACCGCGACGCCAACGACCTGATCAGCCACTTCCGCACCTGGCGCGCCCACGACGTGGCCGGGACGCCGGGCTGCGACGGCGATCTCGCGACCGCCGCGGAACGGGCGGAGCTGCCCGTGCTGTTCCTGCCCGCGAGCACCGACGCCTACTTCGCCGTCGCCGACGTCGTGGCGGAGGCGGCGCTCTTCCCCGACGGCCGCGTCCAGGTCGTCGAGAGCCCCGCCGGGCACGCCGCCGGCTTCGGCCGCATGCCCGCGGACCGGGAGCAGGTCGCCGGCGCCATCGCCGCCTTCCTCGGGGACTGAGCGTCCGTGAACAGATCGTTCGCCTGCTGCGCGGTCCGAAGCTTCCACCGACGCTGAGCCGGGGCGACACCCGCGGCCCGGCGCTGGCATCATCCGCGCCGATCCGACCACCGCGGGAGAGAACCCCATGACCGAAGCCGTACCCGGCCCCAACCTGCGCCTGCACTCGCTCGTCCGCGGCGACGGGACCCTCGTGCTCCGCCTCGAGGAGGCGGAGGTGCCCACGCCCGGCGCCGGCCAGGTGCTCGTGCGCATGGAGGCGGCGCCGATCAATCCCTCGGACCTCGGCCTGCTCCTCGGCGCCGCCGACGTCACCACGGTGGCCCAGGGCGGCAGCGACGACCGGCCCGAGGTCACGGCCCGCGTGCCCGAGCACCTCCTGGGCATGATGGCCGCCCGCGCCGACCAGTCCCTGCCCGTGGGGAACGAGGGCGCGGGCACCGTCGTCGCCGCCGGCGAGGGCGCCGAGGCGCTCCTCGGTCGCACCGTGGCCGTCTTCGGCGGCGCCACCTACGCCCGCTACCGCCTCGCGCGCCTGCCCGACTGCCTGCCCCTGCCCGAGGGCGTGACCGCGGAGCAGGGCGCGTCGTGCTTCGTGAACCCGCTGACGGCCCTCGGCATGACCGAGACCATGCGCCGCGAGGGACACACGGCTCTCGTGCACACGGCGGCGGCCTCGAACCTCGGGCAGATGCTGAACCGCATCTGCCTGGCCGACGACATCCCGCTGGTGAACGTGGTCCGCCGCGCGGAGCAGGCGGCGCTGCTGCGCGAGCAGGGCGCGCGATACGTGTGCAACTCGAGCGACGCGGACTTCCGCGAGCGCCTGACGGAGGCCCTGGCGGAGACCGGCGCCACGATCGCCTTCGACGCGATCGGCGGCGGCGAGCTCGGCAGCGAGATCCTCAACTGCATGGAGGCCGCGGCGGCCCGGAACGCCACCGAGTACAGCCGCTACGGCTCGACCGTGCACAAGCAGCTCTACATCTACGGCGGCCTCGACCGGGGCCCGACGATCCTCGAGCGTCGCTTCGGCTTCGCCTGGGGCATCGGCGGCTGGCTGCTGCCGCCCTTCCTCGCGAAGATCGGACCCGAGGCGGCCCAGGCCCTGCGCGAGCGCGTCGCGGCGGAGATCACCACCACCTTCGCGAGCCACTACGCGCGGAAGATCTCCCTCTCCGACGCCCTGCGCCTCGAGCACCTCGAGGTCTACGCGCGCCAGGCGACGGGCGAGAAGTACCTGATCGAGCCGCAGCGCGACTTCGCCTGACGGCCCGGCCCCCGGACGCCGTCCCGGCGTCCGGGGCCACTTCCGGATCCCTCCATGACCGACTTCCCGCCGCCGCACCTGGCGCGCTACGCCGCGGTGCTGACCGACTACGACGCCTTCGTGGACGCCCTGCGCGCGCCCTTGCCGCAGACCCTCGCCGTGAACGGTCTGCGGACCACCGCCGAGGCGCTCGCCGGCCTGATCGCCGGACGCCTGCAGGCGACGGCGATTCCCTGGTTTCCCGGCGCGTTCCGGCTGGCGGCGGAGGACCGGCCCGGCCGCGACTGGACCTTCACCGCCGGGCTCTACACGGTGCAGGAGGAGGCCTCCCTCGTTCCCGTGCGCATGCTCGCCGTGGCCCCCGGCCATCGCGTGCTCGACCTCTGCGCGGCGCCGGGGAACAAGACCGCGCAGCTCGCGCTCGCCCTCGGCAACCGCGGCACCCTGGTCGCCAACGATCTCAAGCTGGCGCGCATGACGCCGCTCTTCGACGTCTGCCGCCGCCTGGGCCTCGTCAACGTCTCCACCACGGGGCACGACGGGGCCGTCTATCCGGTGGCGGACGGGCAGTTCGACCGGATCCTCGTGGACGCCCCCTGCACCGCGGAAGGCAAGGCCCGGCGGGGCTACCTGCGGGACTCGACGCCGGCCTTCCGCGCCTGGATCACCGGACAGCAGCGTGCCCTGTTGCGCCGGGCGCTGGCCCTGTGCCGGCCGGGCGGCCGCATCGTCTACTCCACCTGCACCTTCGCGCCGGAGGAGAACGAGGCGGTGCTCTCGGACCTGCTCGAGGAGAGCGGCGGCCGCCTGCGCCTCCTCGCGCCGGACTTCGAGGTGCCCGGCGCGACCCCGGGGCTGGAGGCCTTCGGCGGACGCCGCTTCCATCCGGAGCTCCGCCACGCCCGCCGGCTCTGGCCCCAGCGCACGGACACGGGCGGCTTCTTCGCCGCGCTGCTCGAACGGGTCGACGACGCGCCCCCGGCGCCGGTGTCCGCGGCGCCCCTGCCCCCGGCCGCCCCCGCGGCGCTCGTGGAGGGGCTCCTCGAGCGCTTCGCCGTGGCCCCGGAGCGTCTCGCGGGGCTGCACTTCTTCGAGGAGCGCCGCCATCTGCGGGTCCTCGACGGCGCCCATGCCCCGCCGGCGGGGATCGCCTACGAGACCCGGGGCCTCGACGTCTCGCGCCTGCGCGGCGCCCGGCCGAAACCCACCACGGCTGCGGCCATGGCCTTCGGGCCCGGCGCCACGCGGAACCTCCTCGATCTGGACGCACCGGCCTTCGCCGCCTGGCGCGCCCGCCGGGAGGTCCGGCTCCCGGTGCCGGCGGGCGCCTCGCCCGGTCCGGTCCTGATCCGCCATCGCGGGCTCGTCACCGGCACGGGCTTCCTGCGCGTCGACGACGACGGCAAGGGGCGCCTGGAGAGCCAGTTCCCGAAGGCCTGGGTACGTGACGAGCCGTTCCCGGACGACGACTGATCCTTGCCAGCGCGGGCCCGGCCGCACAGGGTAGGCGGGCTCCCGCGGGCCGTATCGTCAGGAGGACTCCCGTGCCCCGTTCCACCTTGCGTCTCCTCGCCGCCGCGCTGCTGCTCGGCGTCCTCGTTCCCGCCGGCGCCGAGGAAGCGCCGGATGCCCCGGATGCGCCAACGCGCTGGTACACCTTCGCCTGGCCCCTGGACGGCGCCGCCGAGGACCGGGTCCCCCGCGGCGGCACCACGGAGGGCCCGGCCGTGACTCCGGCGCCGGAGCCCGCGCCCGCGTGGCAGGCGCTGCAGGAACCCGGCCTGAGCGCCCGCGAGCGGGACCGCATGGCCATCCTCGCCCTCGCCGGCGAGTACCGGACCACCTTCGACTTCCTCGAGACCGTCACCTACGTCCCGGACCTCGAACCGGCGCGGCCCTACCAGTCCTGGGCGACGGAGTACGTGTTCGTGGTGGAGGACCGGCCGGAGTTCATCTCGCTCCAGCACGTGCTCGTCATGCGCTTCGTGGAGGACGGCGAGGTGCGCGGGCCGTTCGTGCAGAAGCACTGGCGCCAGGACTGGCGCCACGAGGCGGACAAGGCCCTCGTCTACCTCGGCGACGGCCGCTGGGAGGTGCAGGCCCGGGAGCCCGAACCCGGCACCTGGACCCAGACCGTGCATCAGGTGGACGACACGCCGCGCTACGCGGCCACGGGCCGCTGGAGCCACGAGGGTGGTTTCTCGGCCTGGGAGGCCGAGCGCGCCTGGCGCCCGCTGCCGCGCCGGGAACGCACCGTGCGCGACGACTACGACGTCATGGCGAGCCGGCACCGCGTGAGCATCACGCCCGGGGGCTGGGTCCACGAGCAGGACAACCTGAAGCTGGTCCTCGACGAGGAAGGCCGCCCCGATCCGGAGGCCCCCTACCTCTCCCGCGAGCAGGGCGTGGCC
>JAZBPF010000600.1:0-14900 GCA_036351515.1 Pseudomonadales bacterium
CCATCAGCTTGAAGTCGCCGTAGCCCATGCCCTCCTTGCCGGTCAGGAGCTTGAAGGCCCAGTAGATGCTCCAGAGCGCACCGTAGCCGACGGCGGCACCGACGACGGCCTGTTCCAGAGGAACGAAGGTGCCGGAGACGTTGACGAGCAGCCCGAGCCACAGCAGGGGCAGGACGATCACGTCGGGCAGGAGCTGGTGGTCGAGGTCGATCAGCGCCGCGGACAGCAGGGCCCAGGTGAAGAGCAGGGCCCAGGCCGCGGTCCAGCCGTGGCCGTAGAGCGCGACCACGAGGACCGTCAGGATCGCCGTGAGCGCTTCGACGATCGGGTAGCGCGCCGAGATGCCGGTGCCGCAATGGGCGCAGCGGCCGCGCAGCGCGAGCCAGCTCAGCACCGGCACGTTCTCGACGGCGCGAATGAGATGCCCGCAGCCCGGGCAGGCGGAGCGCGGCACCATGAGGTTGTAGGGCGCGGACTCCGGCTCTGCGGGGAGTTCCAGCGCCTCCCGGGCCCAGCTGCGCTCCTGGCGCTCCATCATGCGCGGCAGGCGGTGCACGACGACGTTCAGGAAGCTGCCGATGCAGAGGCCGAGCCAGACCACGGCGGTCCAGTAGAGCCAGGGGGGCATGCCGTAGGGAATCGTCGTCTCCGCCGCCTGCGCCATCGGGACGGTGCAGGCGGCGGACGCGACGAGGAGCGTGCGGCCGGTACGGCTCAAGCGGTCTCGCGGTCGGTCACTGACCGACCACGGAACCCAGCTGGAAGATCGGCAGGTACATGGCGATGATCAGGCCGCCGACGAGGACGCCCAGGACCGCCATGATCATCGGCTCCATGAGGTCCGTGAGGCTGTCCACGGCATTGTCCACCTGCTCCTCGTAGTAGGAGGCGGATTTGTCGAGCATCTCGTCGAGGGCACCGGATTCCTCGCCGATGGAGACCATCTGCAGGACCATGTTCGGCCAGACGCCGGTGGCCCGCATGGCGAAGGTGAGCTGGGTTCCGCTGGAGACGTCCTCGGCGATCCGGTCGACGGCGCCCGAATACACGATGTTGCCAGTTGCGCCGGACACGGAGCGGAGGGCGTCCACGAGCGGCACGCCGGCCGCGAAGGTGGTGGACAGGGTCCTGGCGAAGCGGGCCACGGCGGACTTGTTGATGATGTCGCCGACGACCGGGACCTTGAGGATCGTACGGTCGAAGGCGTGCTGAAACGCCTTGGAGCGCTTGTAGATCTGCGCCACCACGACCACCGTGACGCCCAGCGCGAGCAGGATCAGGAACCACCATGCCTGCATGAATTCGGAGAGGTGGATCACCATCTGCGTGAAGGCGGGCAGCTCGGCCCCGAAGCCGGCGAAGATCTCCTCGAACTGCGGCACCACCTTGATCAGCAGGATCCCGGAGACGACGAACGCCACCGCGATCACCGCGATCGGGTAGGTCATGGCCTTGCGGATCTTCGCCTTCAGGGACTCGGTCTTCTCCTTGTAGGTGGCCACCCTGTCCAGCATGGTCTCCAGGGCGCCGGACTGCTCGCCGGAGTCGATGAGATTGCAGTAGAGGTCGTCGAACTGATCCGGGTGCTTGCGGATCGCAGAGGCGAAGGAGTTCCCGCTCGCTACGTCCGTCCGGATCGTCTTCACGAGATCCCGCATCTTCGGATTGTCGAGGCCGTCAGCCACGATGTCGAAGGCCTGTACGAGCGGTACACCCGCCTTCATCATCGTGGCCATCTGCCGCGTGAACAGACTGACGTCGGCTGCCTTGATCTTCTTCGAGGCGAGGATCCCGGCGAGACTCCCGCCCTTCTTTCTCACCTTGTTGGCGGCGATGCCCTGGCGACGCAGCTCGGCCTTGACCGTCTGGGCGCTGATCCCCGTGACCTCGCCCTTGGTCTTCTTGCCGGTCCGGTCCGTTCCCTCGTACTGGAAGATCGCACTCTCGGCCATGGCGGTTCACTCGTCTCCGGTGGGCGCGCGCGGCGCGCTCAATGGCCCTGGGTCACGCGGTTGATCTCGGCGAGGCTGGTGATGCCCTGCATCACCTTGACCAGCCCCGAACGGCGAAGGTCATTGAAGCCCGCTTCGCGCGCGGCCTCCGCGATCTGGATCGCATTCCCGTCCTCCATGACGATGCGCTGGAGCTTCGGCGTCATCTTCACCACCTCGTAGACCCCGACCCGCCCCTTGTATCCACTCGAGCACTTGGGGCACCCGTCGGGGTTCGCCTCGAAGAGCTCGAAGCCGGTGGCGACGTCCTCGTCCGTGAAGCCCATCTCCTTGAGCGCATCCGGCGGGACCTCCTGCGCGCGCTTGCAATGGTTGCAGAGGCGTCGCGCGAGGCGCTGCGCGATGATCAGGTTCACGGAAGTCGCGATATTGAAGGACGGCACGCCCATGTTGCGCAGGCGCGTCAGGGTCTCCGGCGCGGAGTTCGTGTGCAGTGTCGAAAGCACGAGGTGCCCGGTCTGGGCTGCCTTCACCGCGATCTCTGCCGTCTCCAGATCCCGGATCTCCCCTACCATGACCACGTCGGGGTCCTGGCGCAGGAACGAGCGCAGTGCCGCGGCGAAGTCGAGACCGACCCTGGCATTCACGTTGACCTGATTGATGCCTTCGAGATTGATCTCGACCGGATCCTCGGCGGTTGCGATGTTCCGCTCCGAGGTGTTCAGGATGTTCAGGCCCGTATAGAGGGAGACCGTCTTGCCCGAACCCGTGGGGCCCGTCACCAGGATCATCCCCTGGGGCGAGTCGAGGGCGTCCATGTAGAGCTGTTTCTGCTCGTCCTCGTAGCCAAGGGCATCGATGCCCATCTTGGCGCTCGAGGGGTCCAGGATTCGCAGCACCACCTTCTCGCCGAAGAGCGTCGGCAGGGTGTTGACGCGGAAGTCGATGGCCCGCGACTTCGATAGCTTCATCTTGATGCGGCCGTCCTGCGGAACCCGACGCTCGGAGATGTCCAGCTCGGACATGACCTTCAGCCGCGCCGCGAGGCGGACGCCCAGACTCTGAGGCGGCTTCGCCACCTCGTTGAGGATCCCGTCGGTGCGAAAGCGCACCCGATAGCTCTTCTCGTAGGGCTCGAAGTGGATGTCGGAGGCACCGGTCTTGATGGCGTCGAGCAACATCTTGTTCACGAAGCGGACGATCGGCGTGTCGTCGGAGGCGCGCGAGACGTCGACCTCGTCGTCTCCGTCGTCGTCCACGGCCTCCATGTCGAGATCGTCCAGATCATCGTCGCCCAGGCCGTCGAAGGCTGTCTCTTCCTCCCGGGCCAGGTGGGCCTCGATCATCTGCGCGAGCTTGTCCTCCTCCACGAGGACAGGCTCGGTGTTGACGCCGGTCTGGAACTTGATCTCGTCCAAGCCCTGGAGATTGGTCGGATCCGAGACCGCCACGAACAACCGGACGCCTCGACGGATCAGCGGCAGGGCGTTGTGAGCACGAATCAGTTTCTCGGAGACGAGATCCTTCGGCACCGCTTCCGGATCGAAGGCGGACAGGTCGAACAGCGGAACCCCGAACTCCTCCGACGCGGAGCATGCGATTTCGCGACTGGCGGCCGCTCCGGAGCGCACAAGGTGGGAGACGAAGGGTATCCGCTCCTTCCGGGCCTCCTCGGCGGCGCGCTGGGCCGCGTCGGCGGCGAGAACGCCGTCCTGGACCAGGCGTCGGGCGAGGCCCGAGAGAGGAAGAGTTTCCGTGGCCATGGACGTCTCTTGTCGACCGGGGCGGGGGGATGCTCGCGAGCATCTCCAGTCGCTGCCTACGCAATGTTAATGCCAGTTTATCGATGCGCCGCGGGCGCTGTCGATGCGTGCAGCCTTCTCTGCGTCGCCGGAGGGTACGCGACCCACGCGTGCCCAGGTGGCGTCGTACGGAGGTTTAGCATCGTTCGCGCAGAATGCCGCTCGGGGCCTTATCGTTCCGGAAGCGGCAGCGTCGAAGAGTGCCGCCTAGACTCCCCGTGCAGCACCAGCGGATCCATCGGATCGGGTGACGTGAAGCGTCAGGAACTGACGTGGATGGTGACGCGGAGCGTCAGTCGGCGTCGATCGTGACGGATTTCGTCAGCGAAATCGTGACCGAATCGACGTTTCGTGCCCGGATCCGGGGGTTCCAGAGGTGGCATGCAGCTTGCTTGGTCCTCCTCGACGAGCGGCTCACGGTCGCCGTTCCGATCCACCACCTGGTGAAATGCAACAACTTGGAGTCTTCATCATGAAGAGCATGCAGAAGGGTTTCACCCTGATCGAACTGATGATCGTGGTCGCGATCATCGGCATCCTGGCGGCCGTCGCTCTGCCGGCGTACCAGGGCTACATCCAGTCCGCGAACGAGTCGAAGGTGCGTTCCCATTTCGAGGAAGGGGCTCGCTTCGTGGCCAACGAGGTGCGTCGTCAACAGTCGCAGGCGGTCACGCGCGGTCAAGCCTTTGCGGCTCCCTCCGCTGCTGATCTTGTCAGCCTTCTCAATGGGCTTGGGGGCCAGGCGCCTGTTGCTGGGAATCCGGCCTATGTTGCTGGTGCGGCTGACGCCACGACTGGTCAGGTGGGCGTTGCAGACGGTGGCGGCAGCGGGCCGATCACCGGCTACACGATCACGCTACCGGCCTTCGGTGGCCTGAATGCGGATCAGCGCGTTATTCCTGTCGATCAGATCTGACGGCGCTAGCGAATCAACCGGAAAGCCGGGGCGAGCCCCGGCTTTCCGTCGTTCCTCTCCGCAGGGAGTGGCCTCATGACGGTTCATCAGCGCGGCGTTACGCTTCTCGAGCTCATGATCACCGTCGTGATCGTCGCAATCGTGGCGACGCTCGCGATCTCTGGCTACAACGGTTACGTCGCTACCGCACGTGAGGCGGTCCTCGGGCAGAACATCGACACCATGCGGGTCTTCCAGGAGGACTTCCGGCTGCGGACCGGTGCCTACTCGGGCGAAGACTGGGCCCCCGGTGACGGAGAGACCGAGACCGGCTGGCTTCCGCAGCAGGACGGACGAAATGTCTCCTATGTGGTGACCGTCGCGGGAAATCAATACACGGTGGTCGCGACCGACGGGGACACTGGTACGATCATCACCCGGACCTTCCCTTGAACCCCTTGATTCGTTGCAGTGCTCGCCCTACTCTTCCGCGCCTTGCCGGAATAGCTCAGCTGGTAGAGCAACTGATTCGTAATCAGTAGGTCGGAGGTTCGAGTCCTCTTTCCGGCACCAAATATCCTTTCATAAACAGTTAGTTACGCCCCTGCTGCGCTGGTTTCGGCGCGCCACCGGATGCCGGTGCTACACGGGTGCTACTTTGGCGGCTCCTCGACCTACGGGAGCCAACCCATGAACGCAGAAGCCCTTTCCCCGGAGAGCGTCCGTGCCGCACGCGAAGCGGCGGGCCTGAGCCAGGCTCGTCTCGCCCGCCTGGCCGGGATCAACCGCTCCTACCTGTGCCAGTACGAGAACGGCGTGCGCATCCTCCGCGACTGGGAGCGCGAGCGCCTATCGGAAGCCTTGGGCTCGGGCTCGGCTGGCGCCGCCTCGCTGGCCCCCCGGGATGGCTCCTCGGTCGAAGAGGTGCCCGCGAAGCCGGAGGAGGAGGCGCGTGCGCCTCGCGCCGCCGCCGCTCTGACTACCGACTGCCGCGTCATGGATGGCTACGCGGTTCCGCTCGGGTGCGCTGCCGAGGACGCGGAGAGCTTCCTGGATGAGATGCACCGCGTACTCGATCGTCTCTCGACGATCTGGGGGCAGCATCCACCGGGCTTCTTCGAAGAGCTCGCCGGCGCCCCGGACGCGGACGAGCTCCGGGAGGAGGCCAAGCTCCTCGCGCTTCGCTTCGTGGTCCTGCTCGGCGCCCTCCAGGGAGACGATCGTCTCGAGCTGCCCGTGGACAAGCGCGCCATCGGACATGCGCTCTTCCGCGCACAGCGCGATCTCGCCGTCCTGGACCCCGCCCCCCGGCGGGAGGTCCTCGCCGCGAAGTCGGACGACGAGGAGGCGCCGGAGGGGCGCGTCGTCCCCCTCCACCGGGGCGCGAGCGAGTAGCCCGCGCTGAAATCGGTTTCTTGCACTGGGGCAATCGGGGCAATCGGGGCGCGCCCAGTAACGGCGGGGCCTGTAGCGGGGCGATTACCGGGGCGCAGGTGGGGCGCTACCGGGGCGAGCGGGGCGCCGGCGCCCCGCTCGCCCCGGTCGGCGCCCCACCTGCACCCCCCGTATTTACTGGGCGCGCCCCGGTGCGCCCCACCCGCGCCCCGGTGCCCGAAACGCTGGAAGCCGCGTGGTTACTGGGCGCGCCCCGATTGCCCCGATTGCCCCGGTCGCAAACATCAATTTCACGGAGCTGGGCGCGGAGTCGGTCTGCGCACGCCTGCGCCTCCTCGAGCGCCGTGCGTGCGCGACAGAGGTCGCGGTACAGGAGCCTCCGTTCCTCGCAGACCATGCCGTAGTGCTCCAACTCTCCCGCCGTCAGTGAGTAGCCATTCGGTGTCTCGAGACGGCCTGACTGCGGATCGACGTAGAAGCCGCGCCACCCGGCCCACGGGAAGGCGCCGAGAGCGAGAATCTCGAGCAGCTTCCAGCGCGCGGGGTCCGGATTCTGGCTCTTTCGGAACCAGCGCGCGGCCGTGCAGTGCGAGATCTGGAGCAGCTCTGCGACCTGACGGACATGAAGTCGGCGCCACAGAGCGCCGGCCTCAATGGTCACGAATGCGGTGCATGGCCTCGGCATCTCAGTCCTCTCCGTCCGGGCTCTCGCCGAGCAAGCGGGCCGCTCGGAATGCGTACATGCGTTGACCGCGCGTGCGGCCGATCGTGGGCTTGACTGTGTTGCGGCCGGGCTCCGTGTACAGGAGTCCGGTGCGCGCGGCGTGCGAGAGGAGGTCCTCCACGGCGTATGGCGAGCAGACCTCCTCGAGCTGGCCGCGCGTGAGGACGTACAGGACCTCCCCGCCGCGGTCCTTCTGCCACCGGTAGCCCAGGACAGGCGCCCCGCCTCGCTGGGAGTCTCCGTACTGCGCCTCCGGGAAGGAGCCCGGTCTCGTCGTGATGGTGTGGACGAGGCGGTCGAGCGCCTTTCGCCCCTCCGACTTGGCCGCGCTGGACCCCAGCCAGGCGCGGGCGGCGCCGTGCACGGCGTCCTCGATCCGCGAGCGAAGCTCGCGGGCGTCCCCGAACACCCCTGCGTCCACCGCGAGCTCCCCCGCAAGCGACACGAGCGCGAATCGCTCGAGGGCCCTCCGGTGGTGGCTCTCCATGCTGCCGCCCGTGCGCAGCGCTTCCTCGAGCCGGCCCTTCCTGCGCTGGATCTCGGCCAGACACCGCCGCCCGAACCCCGGGTCCTCATCAAGGCGGACCTGAAGGTGACGAATGAGGCCGGGCCCGGCGTGCCCGAAGTGCTGGCCGCACGCCTTCTTCAGGCGATTCGACAGGGCCGCGCCGTCCGCGCCCTCCACCCTGAACAATCCTCGCTCCACTGGTACGTCGATGAGTCGCACGAGCTGGCCGGCCTTGGGGGCTCGCCCGATCTCGCCGAGGCGCTCCGCCACGCTGACCTCGCCTGAAGACAGCAGCACCGTGCGCCAGGTGCGCGCGGCTCGCAGCTCCGCAGCCTTGTTCAATCGCTGCTTCCCGACCCCACCGGAGAGCATGTACGTCACCTTCTCCAGCGAAAACGGGTCGCACTGGCCCAGCTCGTCCAGCACGAGCAGCGTGTCGTTGTGCGCTGCGGCGGTTGCCTCGAATGCATTCCCCGTCTGATTCCAGGTGAGGATGAACGAGGCGTCTGCCGCGCCAGGCTCCGCGGCGCGCCCCCAGACGGATGCGGCGAGCTGGAGAGCCGTCGTCTTGCCTCGGCTGCTCCGCCCGAAGAGGTTGAACCCCCCGGAAGGCACCCCTGCGATATCCAGGAGCGGGCCGGAGAGCCCCACGCACAGGGCGAAGAGCGCCATGGGGTGCTCGGTCGCGACCTGTGCCACCTCGCGCCGCCACGAGTCAGGGCTGCCGCCGGGCCGAATCGACGCGGACGAAGGCGAGAGTGACTCGGGCTGGTAGATCAGCCGCGGGGGCGCCCCGGGGCGATCTGGGCTCGCCTCCCGAGCGCCGAGCACGCGATTGGGCGGGAGCACGAAGATCGGGGGGCCGTCGTCGGCCTGGTGCCACCCGAGCCGGCGGACGCTCTGCACGCGCTGCGGAGGCTGCCAGCTTGCGAGGTACTCCATGAGCCGCGCTCGCTGCGTCGGGATCACGTGCAACCCCATGCCCGCGAGCTCACCTGCGAGCTGCCCACGGGGATCCTGGAGGCGGCTCGCAGGAAACGCACGGCGTTGCCGTCGTCCGTCCCGGTCGATCCACTCGATGAGCACGCCCCAGGCGTCTGGCTCACCCTCGGCCGTGTCGATGGCCCTGGTGTGGGCGCTCACCCAACAAGCCCCCGCAATGAGTTTCGGTGTTGAATCCGTCGTGCGCACGCCCTCCGCGTCGAGCTCGAATCCGGAGGGGACCCAGGCCTCGACCGGCGCCCACGGCCTCAGCTGAAGGACTCCATCGGTCATCGTCATCGCACCGCACTCCTCAGCCGCTCGATCTGCTCGACGGCGACGCGGGCGCGCAGCCAGTCCTCGTGCGTGGCCTCGAAGCGGACCGCGCGGCGGCCGAAGATCAGGAGCACCCAGCCTTCTCGCGAGAGCGCGTCCAGCGCGTCCCTCGCAGAGAGGCGAGGCGTCCAGCGGCGGTGCCGAATGGTGGAGCGTGGGCCGGGGCGCGGGGGGAAAAGGTCCGTGAGCTCGAGGCCGAGCGCCTGGAGCACTTCCCGCGTGTCGCGGCCGGCGAAGTCGTGCAACAGCACGCTGCCGTCGCCGCATTCCTTGACGGCGAGGGTCCGAGCGCGGCGGTGCTCCTGGAAGGGGCTGAACGCGCGCCATTCGCCGTCCCGCGTCGATCGAACGCCATCGAGCCGCGCGAGCACGCGGTCGATCGGGGCGGGGCCCGCTACGTGAAGGGAGACGGGGCCGGTGCTCATGCGCGGGCCTCCCGGCAGGGCGGGCCCGCCTCCAGTTCCTCGAGCGCTCGCCAGACCATCTCACGGTTCTCGTCCAGCGCGCGGCGAAGCCCGTACTCGCCCCCGAACGCAAGCAAGAGCGCAGGAGGGGGTGGGGCGTGGTCGATCAGGAAGTCCGTGTAGCGCGTCCTGCGAGTGGGCACGAGTTCCCTCTCGAGCCGAGCGGACAAGGCCCAAGGCGAGTCGATATACTTCACTCGCGCGGCCGTCCATCTGTGGCGCGTCGTCGTCATCGTCGTTCTCCGGTAGTTCTCTTCGCGGCCCTCGAGCTACCTCTCGCGGGCCGCGCTTCTATGGGGTTCATGCAGTGCGGGGAGGGCGGGTCCGGTTCGCCTCGATGAAGGCGTCCAGGTCCTCTGGGGCGTAGCGCACCAGGCGCCCGATCCGGATGAATGCAGGGCCGTCGCGACCTTCGTGCCGCCAGACCACCAGAGTCCGGGCCTCGATCCCGAGTCGGCGCGCGGCCTGCTCGGTAGTCAGGAGATCCGGGCGGCGGTTCGTCGTGCGTGCGAGCTGCATGGGGAGGGTCTCCTCGTCAGCGCCCGGCGTTGTGCCGAGCTCGAGGAGCACTTTCCCAGCGAGGGGAGGGTTCGGGAGGCGCTCGAAACGGGCTTTTCGCCCGCTTCAGGGGGTCAACTCGAGTGCTTTTTCGGGCCTTGTGGCGCGGCTAGGGCTTCTTGCCGAGCAGCGGGGCAAGCACCTTCTTCGCAAGCACCCGATTCGCATAGGGCGGGGCGGGGTCCTCGTTGAGCTCCAGCCACACGAGGTCTACCGCGTTGGCGAGCTGCTGGGCCGTGACGAAGCCTCGCTCTCCGAGGCACCGGTCCCGATGAACCGCCAGGGCGCGCACGGCGACCCGCAGGCAGGCAGACTCCCGGAGCAGTTCTCCGACCTGGCGCTTCGTCAGGCGAACCTCATCTCTGGGGAGGGCGACCTCGAGGGGAGGCGCACCCTGAGGACCGATGACGACCGGGTGCGCGGCGATGGCGTCCTCGAGTGCAGGGTGCCTCCCCAGTGTCTCGCGGTTGATGAGGAATCGGTGGCCGGCTCCTTCCAGCTCCGCCTCCTCTTCCGCCGCCCTGAGCGCCTCGCGCAGGCGCTCGAGCTCGGCCTGGTGTCGGTCGAGCTGGTCTCGAAGGTCCTGCACGGCGTCGATTCCCGGGGGGCGAACCTCCCCCGCGAGGAGGCCGGCTTCCTGGAGCCAGGAAGCGAGAAGCTCTCCCCGCCACCTCAGTTGGGCCCGAGACTTCGAGCGGCCGAGGCGGTGCACCGTCGCCGCGAGCTCTACGCCCGTGAGCGCGGGCCGGCGCTCGCGCAGCTTCCCGTCCCGCGTCGAGCCCCACAGGTCTCGCATTCCCCCGAGGATGGCGCTGGCGAGCGGGCCCGTGCAGAGCAGCAGCCCACCGAAGGTGATCCGCAGCACGCGATCTGGAGGCCCACCTGGGGCCGTATCGGAGTCGATCAGGTGGCGCGCGATCTTCAGCTCGTTCCAGGCGGGCAGGTCGTCCGCCTGGTCGGCCTCGAAGTCGTCGAAGTCCGCGGGGCCCTCGGCGTTCCATACGCGCGAGAGCAGCGCCTCCATGATGGCGCGGTGCGCGAGCGTGTATTGGCGCCCAGGAACCGACAGGAGCGAGCGGCGCATTGACTCTTCCCAGCTCGGTGGCGCGCTGGGCCCCGTGGGCTCTCCGTCGGCCAGGTCGTCGAGGTGGGCGTGCAGCGCGCGCAGCGTCGGGATCGACGGGTAGGGACTATCGGTCGCCATGTGCGGAGCCTCGCGTTTGGTCGGAGAGAGAGAGGCCGGCGGCCTCCAGGAGCACGGCCTCGATGCGAGCCATGGGCGCGCGGAGCCGCTCCACGTCCGTAACGATGTAGCCCGCGGTCACGTCCTGGCCGAGCTTGTGGTTCAACAGGCGTTTCAGGGCGTAGGGCGAGATCTCCGCGCCTTCGGCCACGGTGGCGAACGTCCTGCGCAGGTCGTGCGGCGAGAAGCTCACGCCACTGCGCTCCTTCACGCGCCGGAGGTACGCCCGAGGCTCCGTGAGTGGAGCCGGTTCGCCATCAACGGGGGTGCGCCGCTGAAACACGTAGAGATCCCAGGGGTTTGCTCGCCTCCGTGCCTCGAGGTGGTTGTGCACGAAGGTCGGGAGTGGGAGCTGGTGCGGCTCGTGGTTCTTCGGTTCGGGGATCGTGAGCGTGCCGCCGCGAAGGTCTACGTCGGCCCAGCGAAGGGTGAGCCCCTCGGAGCGTCGCAGGCCGGTGAACAGCAGGAGGGTCAGCCAGTCGGCGACGGCCCAGGCGGTGGGCTCCGGGTCGTGGCGGAGGCTCTCGACGGCCCCGAGCCATGCGCGCAGGTCGTCACGATGAATCACTGTCCGTCGCCGCTTCGGGCGGTGCCAGGCGCGCGCCTGCGTGAGCCGAGCCACAGGGTTCTCGGGGAGCAGGCTCTCGCCCTGGGGCGTCTCGTAGTAGGCCCCTGCGAAGTTCAGGACCGAGCGCAGGATGCGCATGCACAGGTTTGCGTCCGCGGGGCCGCGATCGTCGGTGAGCTTGGTGAATCGCCGGACCACGGCCTCCTTGGAGATCTCCGTCAGCGGGCGGCGCATCCAGTCCGAGAAGCCCCGAGCCATGGCCTTCTCGTAGTCGTAGCGGGTCTTGGGTTTCAGGGCCCGCGTAGCGAGGAAGTCCTCCAGGGCGTCGGCCAGCGTGGTGCCGCGTGTGCGTGCGGCGCGTCGGACGGCGGTCGGGTCCTCGCCCGCGGCGATCTGCCCGAGCGCTTGCTGCGCGAGCCGGCGCGCCTGGGCGGGGCTCAGGTCGGGATAGGTGCCGAGGTGGAGGCGCTGCGGGCGCCCGTTCACGCGCTTGTAGACCTTGAAGCTCTTCGCGCCGCCCGGGGTCACCTGGAGCTGGAGCCCGCGCACGGCGGTGTCGTTGAAGTAGGCGCGCGTGGCGACGGTTGGCAGAGCGTCTATGCTTGCCCGGGTGAAGTTGAGGGTGCGTTTCGAGCTGGGCACGGCGAGCCCCTGTTCCGCGGTCAGTCGGAGATCAGTCGGTCTTCCGGTGCTACGCGGGTGCTACGGTGTAGGCGAATCGCCGCGCATCTTCGTGTAGCACCCACGAACGAGAAACTACCGAGAAACAGCGGCTCAGGGAAGGGTTAGGAATGGTGGCGAATCAGCAGGCATCTCGCACCCGCGCGATTCGTAATCAGTAGGTCCGCGGTTCGAGTCCGCGTTCCGGCACCAGGATTCTCGGATGGACGTTCCCACCCGTCAGGCATGGACCGTCCTACCCCAGCTGGTGCTGCTGTCCTTCATCCAGGCATCAGCCGTCTCCTTCGTTTCCGTTCGTGAGGATACTGCGCGGCTCGTGCTCGCAGCGCTGATCGCGCTTGCAGCGGCGGGCTTCACATTGATTTCATTTGTCCACGCGAGCCGGCTGCGCGAGCTCCGGACCGTGCTCGCCCCGGTCGCCGCGTTTCTCGTCTGGGTCTTCGTGACGCAGGCAGCCAGTCTGTCGCCCGAGAGCAGCATCACCCACTCCTGGGCCTGGACCACCGCCGCCCTAGGCGCGGTGGTGTGCTGGGCACTTGTGCTCCGAGGCCAGGCCGTGGCGGTCATGTTCGCGCTCACCCTGTTCCCAGGCCTTGCCGCCCTGCACACCGGCTGGCAGATCGCCGTGGAAGGTTCGCAGCTGCGCTTCGGGGGGTTGCGCGATCCGAACATTTCCGCCGACCTCCTGCTCGTGCTCGCACTGGTTCTGGTCGCCTGGGCGAATCCCGAGAGAGATCGGACCGACCGTAGCGTCCGCGGAAGGACGACGATCGCCTTCGCCGGCATCGTGATTGCCGCGTTCGGCATCCAGATCCTGCTTTCGGCTCGGATCGTGATGATCCTGCTTCCGGTGAGCCTCGCGGCTCTGCTCTGGCCCTTGGCGCGGGGCCATTGGCGTTTCTGGCCAGGACTCCCGCTCGTCGTCTACGGGATCCTGTCTTTGTTGCCGTGGTCGCGTTGGATTGCGACACCCGTGCCGCAGTTCGCGGGTTCCGTCGACGAGCAATTCGCCCCGCGATTGGGACTGCTGCGCGCAGCCGTCGACTTCTGGCTCGATGCCCCGCTCGCGGGACAGGGGCTCCTGACCTTCGGCCGCCTGTTCCGGCCGGTGCGCGGGGACTACCTGGGCCCCGACTTCGGCATCGGCAACGACATGGTCCACAACGACTGGCTTCAGCTGCTGCTGGAGGGGGGGATCCTCTGGTTCGCTGGCCTGCTCGCCTTCGCGGGTGCCGTCGCGGCTGCATGGTGGCGGCTCGGTCCTCGCGGCGTGCGGGGTACGAGGTCCCGTGAGGAACACATGGCCCTGGCCGCCGCCGTGGGTGTCGGCGTCATCCTCGTGCACGCGCTCCTGAATTTTCCCCTCTACGATCCGTCGACGCTCGTCGCCGTGCTAGGTCTCGGTTGCCTTGCGATCGGGATCGCGTTCCGGCCGATTCCAGCAACTCCGTCGGTGTCATCGGCGGTCGCTCCGGCCGTATCGCGAAGGCCGCTGCAGCTGCTCGTAACCGCGGGGCTGGCGGCGGGGTTCCTCTTCCTGTTCTTGCTTTGGTACCGCTTTGCCCTGGTCGCATTCGGAGGCATGCTCGTGGGCAAGGCGATGCCGGTGCCCGGCCTGCCACCCCTGCAGCTCCAGACCGCTACCCAGGTCGAATGGATGAGTTTCGTCGCCCGGCGGGTCCCCGAGTACTCCATCGCTCCGTATGCCATGGCGCAAGCGGGCGCCCAGCTGGTGCGGGATGCGGAGGAGGATCCGGCCCCGGAGGTACTGGGGTTCACTCGAGATGCCTACGCCCGTGCCATCGAGATTTCGCCCTGGCAGACGGAATATTACGTCCAGCTGGCTCGCTTCCTTCGCGAGAGTGACGGGGCTTCCCTGGAGGAGCGCATCACGTTATTGCGTGACGCCTTCGCTTGGGATCCGCAGCAGGCTCGGGTGTGGCTGGCGATCGTCGTGCATCTCGAACTCGCGGGGGAGTATCCGAGGGCCTCCCGGATCGCGGCCGAGGAGTGGTTGCCGCACTGCACCTACGGAACACTCACGGACCCGATCTCCACGCTGCAGCTCCTTGCGCGCATCCGCCCTCCGGACCGAGAGCGGGTGCAGAACCGGATCGAGATCTGCGAGGCGCGGCTCGAGCGCATCGGACTGCCCCCGCTCGCGCTGGTCGAGGTTCCCTCAGAGGCGGCGACCGTCACCACCCCAGGACGATCCCGTTGATCACCGCCGCGATCCCTGCCAGCACCACCAGTATCACCACCAGTACGCCGAGCAAGCGCCAGGGATGGAATTCCTTCTCCTCCCGCTCCGGAGCGTCCAGATGCGCATGGCTCCGGTCCTCCGGACTCGACTCGTCCGACTCCCGGCTCATGGGCCCTCCTCGTTCGATGCTTCGGTCCGCTCCCCGCGAACGCGCAGCGACAGATCCAGCGCGCGCACGTGCTTGGTCAGCGCCCCCACGCTGACGTAGTCGACCCCCGTCCGGACGAGCGCCGCGAGTCGTTCCTCCGTGACGCTGCCCGAGACCTCGAGCTTCGCCCGCCGCGCCGTGCGCCGGACGGCTTCGGCAAGGTCCTCGTCCGTGAACTCGTCGAGCATGATCACGTCGGCGCCGGCGGCGAGCGCCTGCTCCAGTTCCTCCAGCGACTCGACCTCCACCTCCACCGGGCGCCCTAGCGCCTGCTCCCGCGCGGTCGCGACCGCCGCCTCGATCGAGCCGGCTGCTGCGATGTGGTTCTCCTTCACCAGGAAGGCGTCGAAGAGCCCGAGGCGGTGGTTGTGGCAACCGCCGC
>JAZBPF010000601.1:0-2613 GCA_036351515.1 Pseudomonadales bacterium
CGAGGCACTCATACGCCAATGGAAAACCAACCGCGCGCTCTTCGAGGACTACGGCGGTCGCGTCATTTACCAGCAGCTAGGTCCGGAACCCCTTGATGCGTACCGGTGCTTCCTCGAAGACGCCAGCGCTGCGGGCCGCTTCAGCATCCGGGACGCGAAGCTCGAAGCAGCCTTCTGGAGCTACTTCCGTGACGGGGAGCGCCACGACTTCATGCGCAGCGGAAGCCACGACGCGACGCGAGTCTTCGCCCTGCCCCCCTGGGAGCGCTAGCCCCCCTCGATCGCCGCGAGGGGGATCTCCCAGTACTCTCCGTTCTCGAAGTCGAGGACCCACGTATCCCCGACAAGGCGCGCCTCCACGGCCCGATTGGTCGCATTCACGTAGTCGCGCATGAAGTTGATCGTGAACTTCTCCCCCAGAGGGTTCTGCACGACAATAGAGGCCTCGCCGCCCTCCATGCGCAGAATGCCGCCGGGGCAGCTCCGGTCCTCGGGCTCCCCCGGAAGACGGCAGGTGAACAGGGCCGTGGCATCGTAGTCCGCGGTGGTGAACGGCCAGGTGGGGTTGTCCGGGTCTGCGGTCTCGAGGAGCGCGGTATTCCAGTACACGTACACGCTCTCGTCGGGAAAGCGGAAGATCAGGCCCTGGTCGCCCAGGCCGCTCTGCCGGTACACGGGCTGGCCGTCCTGGTCCCGGAAGTTGCCCGGCGCATCATCGACGGGAAGGAGGTCGTGCTCCACTCCGTCGGCACGCGTGATCACCACGTGGCCCTGGGCCTGGTAGAAGCGGCAGGGGAGGAAACCGTCGGCGTGGTCCGACCCCGCCGCGTACACGGCGCAGGCGGCGTCCGTTGAATCGCCCGCCGCCGGGTTGGCGAGCAGCACCGACGCCAGGACCGCTCCGGTCAGGGCGCAGCGCACGGAAGTCAGGTCGCGACGAGGCACCGCGCGCCCCGGGGCCGGTCGGTGGTGCCGCTTTATACACATTACGGGCCTCCCAGGGGTTCAGGGGTAGAAGGCGATGCGGCGTATGAAAGCGGCCGCGTGCCCGTCGTTGTCCGAGTGGGTGGTATCGACCTCGATACTGATGCCGCTCACGACCGGCACGAAGGGCTTGTCGAAGCTGTGACGGAACTCTTCCGCGAGGTCGACGCGCGTCAGCACCGACTCGCCCTCCTCGGGGTGATCCATGCAGATGAAGCGCCCGGTCTTTTTGTAATGGTGGCCCACGTAGGGCTGATCGACGTCGTCGACGCCCGGGGGACAGAGGTAGAAGCCGATGAAATAGGGGCTGTCCGGGACGAACATCTCGCCGCTCGGCAGGCGTTCGTGGCCGAAGAACACGTAGACCATGATGGCCTCGTTATCCACGCCGTGCTCATAGGAGGCTCCCTCGGGGAAATCAGATACACCCCATTCGAGGTCGAGGTGGCGCACACCGGGCAGATCCAGCTCGTGGACCACCATGCCGAAGGAGGGCTTCCGGGCGCGGATGTGCAGGGCCTCGTCGGCGTGGTAGATCTCGATGCGATCGCGGTTGTCGGCGTGGCGCTCGAGGGAGAACTCGCTCGATGCGAGCCATTCGTAGACGTCCTCGGCCGCCACGGCGGCGAAGTCGAAGCTGCGCACCGGCGCGTCCTCTGCACGCGAGAAGGTGGCTCCCAGAGCTAGAAAAAGCATGGCGCAAGGATACAAGGCCTTCCAGAACACTGAACTCACGGTTGTATCTCCGTACGCATGGAGGACGACGAACAGAAGTCTAGCATTGGTAGTCGCGCACAGCGTTCTTTACGCGGCGAACGTGAAGGTATTTCCCGGTGAACGTGTTGGGAGCGTACGTCGTGCCCCCAAGGATGCGGCAGTAGACCAGTGTGGGCCCCGCCTGGCGTCAGGCGCCGAAGCAGGTCACGGAGTGAACGATCAGCTTAGAGGGGCTATCGCCAGCGCCGCTGGAGGCGGCTCGTCGCCAACCATTTCGACTATGGCGCGTGACCACGCAGGACGCTTCCCGGCGTGAGCGAGTGTGAAGCCAGGTAGGGCATAACCGCCGCCTATAAGAATTCGATCGGCGCCGAATTCCTCGAAGATGGCGCGACCGATGCGTGCGATCGCAGCGTTCCTTTCGGCGAGGCTCACCTTCGCGTCGCGCAGGTACAGCGCGGCAACGAGTGGGCCTGCATGCGGGCTCCCAGCGGTCCAGGCGCGTCGTCGAGTCACCCAGAGAGCGCATGAACGCCGTGACCCGCTACGGCCCGCCGATTTCCTCGAGGACGAGGTTCGCCGCCGCGTTGTCGCTGACCGAGAGTATTGCGGCGCAGAGCTCATCGAGGGATGCCGACCTGCGGCCGGCCTCCAGCATGCGCTCGACGTGAGGCGACCAGACAACCAGCACCTGCGAGTCTATCGGGAGTTCCTCGTCCAGCGTGCTCATTCCCATCTCGACGCGCGCTAACGAGGGGAAACCGACGTTCCTCAGGGGCGTTGCGGTGGTACGAAGCCCCCGTAGCGCCGCCGGATGGTCACAAAGGCGATCAGCCCCAGGGGTATGAAGAGCAGCGCGGGGCCGAAGGCGATCCAGGGTTCCGCCTCGCCCCAGTTCAGGCCGCCGCTCGC
>JAZBPF010000602.1:0-3490 GCA_036351515.1 Pseudomonadales bacterium
CGCGATCGACCTGTCCTGCGGCCACCGCCTGCTCCCAGGCGGCGAAGGTGGCCGCCCCCTCGGGGCACAGGAGCAGGCCGCTCTCCCGGGCGACCCGGTCCCGGGCCTCGAGGATCGGGTCCACGAGCAGGTCGCCGCCCTCCCCGTGGATCACCCGCTCGCTCGCCAGGCTCACGACCTCGTGCTTGCGTACCTCCGGCAGCAGGCGGACGCGATCTTGGATCCGGCGCAGGGCCTCGAGCACCGGCGCCGTGAAGGCCGAGCGCCCGGGTTCGGCCACGAGGCCCACGACGACCGGGTCCTCCACGCCGAAGAGCTCCCGGGCCTCGTCCCGGGCCAGGGCCGCGGGATGATCCGTGGGGACGAAGGCGTCGACGGAGGGGTCCTTGTGCACGCCCCGGAGGCCCGCCCCGGCCGCCAGGACGCAGAGCAGCGCCAGCGCGAGCACCGCCCCGGGACGCCCCATGGCCGCGAAGACCCAGCGCTCCGCCCGCCCCGCGCGGATCCGCGAATCGATTCCGACCGCATTCGTCACGGCATACCCTTCCCCGACTGTCGCCCGGACGAACCGTGCCGGGCGGCCCGAGGAGACGCATCGTCAATTCTGATGAAGACGGGCGACCGGACCCCGTACCGAGCTGCCCCTCAACATACCCGTGCTGTATGGTCCGTCGATGAATGCGAGACACTTTCCGGCCGGAGCGACGGGGCAGCATGGGGCAGGAGGAGCAGGGCGCCCTCGTGGACGCCCTCTACGGCGTGGCCCTCGAGCCGGCCCGCTACGACGAGCTGGTGGAGTACTGGCAGGGGGCGCTGGCCCGCGCCGAGTCCGGCGCCGCGCCCCGGCGTGCGGACCTGGAGCGGGAAGCTCGCGCTCATCTCGGTCGGGCGGCGCAGATCCTGGAGACGCTCGGGAGCTCGGACGCCCTGCCACCGTCTCCGCAGCAGCGCGTGGACGCGGAGGCCCAGGCGACGCTCGCCGTGCACGCGGACGGACGGATCGCCGCCGTGAACGCGGCGGCCAGGAGCCACTACCGCGTCGAGGAGGGAGACCCGCTCACGGCGCTGCCCCTCACCGACCATGCCGCCGCCGAGCTCACCCGGGCGGTCCGCGTCCGGGCCGGGACGGGCCCCCGGGCCGAGCCGGAGCTGCTGCGCCTGGACCGCAGCCGCGGGGACGGCGTCCTGGTCCTCACAGTGACGCGCTGGGACGCTGCTGACGGCACCCCCCTCGTGCTCCTGCGCTCCACGGACTTCCTCTGGCCGGAGGGACTCACGCCCCTCGTGGCGCGCTCCTTCGGCCTCACGGAGGCGGAATCGGAGGTGGTCCGGCTCATCGTCGAGGGCGCCTCCGTGGAGGAGGTGGCGCGGCTGCGCAGCCGGTCCCTGGCCACGGTGCGCTCGCAGATCCGCTCCATCTACGAGAAGACCGCCACCCGATCGCAGACGGAGTTCATCCGCATGGCGATCGGCCTCACGACCCTCTCCTTCGCCCGCTCCGGGGACGGCTTCAAGACCGAGGCGCCCCCGGGGGACGACCGGCCGCTGCCCGAGCACCGCCGGCTGCTGACCCTGCCGGACGGCCGGACCCTCGACTACGCCGACTTCGGCGCGGCGGACGGACGCCCGGTGCTCTACTTCCACAACGCCCTGTGCGGCGATGTCTGGCCCGCAGAACTCGCCGCGAGAGCCCGCGCCCGCGGCCTGCGGATTCTCGCGCCGGCCCGCCCCGGCTTCGCCCGCTCCTCCCCCTACCCCGACGGGGTGGACCACCGTGCGCAGACCGCCGAGGACCTGTGCGTGCTCCTGGACGCGCTCGGGCTCGAGCGGGTGGTCGCCGTGGCCCAGACCTGGGGCGTCGTCTTCGCCCTCGGCCTCGCCCGGCACGCACCCGAGCGCCTCGATGCCCTCGTCGGCATCGCCCCGTCCCTGCCACACGGCGCCCCGGAGGACGAGGCGGCCATGCCCCGCTACTTCCGCTTCGTCTCGAGCCTGGTGATGCGCCATCCGGAGCTGCTGGAGTTCGCGATCCGCGCGGGCCTGCGCCACGTGGACCGCGTCGGCGAGCGCCGCTTCCTAGAGCGGGTTTTCCGCCACGCGCCGGCGGACCTCGCGGTGATCCGGGATCCCGCCCACGCGGCGGGCCTGCGCCGCGGGCTGGCCTACGGACGCGCGCACGGCGCCCGGGCCGTCCTCGACGACTATCGCCAGGTCCCGACCGACGCGGCGGACGTGCTGCGGACCCTGCCCTGCCCCTTCCTCGCCGTGATCGGCGAGGAGGACCGGAACAGCCGGCGCCAGCGCGCGGAGCGTCTCGTCGCCGCCGGTGCGCCCCTCGAGCTGCGCCTCGTCCCGGGCGGCGGCCAGCTGCTGTTCCACTCGCACCCGGACGCCGTGCTCGCGGCGATCGAGGACGGTTTCGAGGCCGCCGCCGGGCGCTGATCAGGCCAGCGACGCCCAGTCCGGCTCCGTGCCCCGGGCGAGGGGGATCCCGGCGGCGGGGAGCGGATACTTCAGGCCCGTGGCGCAGTTGAAGAGCACGGCGCGCGCCTCGCGGTCGACGCTCCCTTCGGCCACGGCCCGCTCCCAGGCCGCGAAGGTGGCCGCCCCCTCGGGACACAGGAGCAGCCCGCTCTCCCGGGCGACCCGGTCCCGGGCCTCGAGGATCGCCGCGTCGGACACGGCGATGGCGAGGCCGCCGCTCTCGCGCACCGCGTCGAGGATCAGGAAGTCGCCGATCGCCTTCGGTACCCGGATGCCGGCGGCGACCGTGTGCGCGTCCTCCACCGGCGGCGCGTGCCGCGCGCCGCTGTGGAAGGCGTCCACGATGGGCGCACAGCCCTCCGCCTGCACGGCGACCATGCGCGGGCGCTCGGGACCGATCCAGCCAAGGGCCTCGAGCTCCGCGAAGGCCTTCCACATGCCGATGAGGCCCGTACCGCCGCCCGTGGGGTAGAAGATCACGTCCGGCAGCTTCCAGGCGAACTGCTCGGCGAGCTCGAGGCCCATGGTCTTCTTGCCCTCGATCCGGTAGGGCTCCTTGAGCGTGGAGACGTCGAACCAGCCCATGGCCTCGCGCCCGGCGGCCACGAGGGCCCCGCACTCGTGGATCAGGCCGTCGTAGGTCCAGACCTGCGCCCCCTGCAGGGCGATCTCGCGGACGTTCACCTCCGGCGTGTCGGCGGGACAGAAGACGTAGGCCTCGATGCCCGCCACGCGGCCGTAGGCGGCGAGCGCCGCCCCGGCGTTGCCGTTCGAGGGCATGGCCATGCGCCGCACCCCGAGGGCGCGCGCCATGGACACGGCCATGCACAGCCCCCGCGCCTTGAAGGAACCGGTGGGCAGGCGCCCCTCGTCCTTGACCCAGAGTTCCGGACCGTGGCGGTCGAGGCGCAGCAGCGGCGTGACGACCTCGCCGAGGGACGTCAGGTGCCGGCACTCGCGGACGGGCAGCAGCTCGCGGTAGCGCCAGAGGTCCTGGGGACGCCGC
>JAZBPF010000603.1:0-8404 GCA_036351515.1 Pseudomonadales bacterium
CACGGGCTCGGCGGTGGACGGCGCGCCCTTCGGGGTCTTCCGGATCACGGGCAGCCCCAGGCGCTCGTAGAGCACCTCCTGGAGCTGCTTCGTGGAGCCGAGGTTGAACTCGACCCCGGCCTCCTCGTGCGCCTCGGCCACGAGCTCCTTCATGCGCCCGGCGAGCTCCGCGCTCTGCTGGGCGAGGCGGCGCGTGTCCACGAGGGCGCCCGCCCGCTCCATGCGCGAGAGCACGGGCACGAGGGGCATCTCGATCTCCTCGAAGACGCGGCGCAGGGACGGTTCGGCCTCGAGGCGGGGCCAGAGCTTCCCGTGGAGCTGGAGCGCCACGTCCGCGTCCTCGGCGGCGTAGGGCCCCGCCTGCTCCAGGGGCACCTCGTCGAAGGTCAGCTGTCCCTTGCCCTTCCCGGCCACGTCCTCGAAGTGGATGGTCTCGCGGCCGAGGAAGCGCAGGGCGAGGTCGTCGAGGTTGTGGCGCGTGCCCACGCTGTCGAGGACGTAGGACTCGAGCATGGTGTCGAAGCGCACGCCGGCGAGCTCGATGCCGGCGCGCCCGAGGACGTTGGCGTCGTACTTGAGGTTCTGGCCGAGCTTGCAGCGCTCGGGGTCCTCGAGGAGCTCGCGGAGCGCGTCGAGCACGGTTTCCCGCGGGAGCTGCTCCGGCGCGCCCACGTAACGGTGGCCGAAGGGCACGTAGGCCGCCTGGCCCGGCGCCACGGCGAAGGAGACGCCCACGAGCTCCGCCTGCATGTAGTCGAGGCTCGTGGTCTCCGTGTCGAAGGCGAAGCAGTCGGCGTCCCGCAGGCGCTCCACCCACGCCCGGAGCCGCGCCTCGTCGGTGACGAGCTCGTACTCCGGCGCCGGCGGGGCCTCCACCTCGCCCCGGGCGGAGACCTCGGAGATCCAGCCCTTGAACTCGAGGCTGCGGAACAGTTCCAGCAGCGCCTCGTCGTCCTGCGGGGCCGGGAAGAGCGCCTCCGGGGTCTCCTCGAGCTCGACGTCGCAGCGGATCGTGACCAGGTCCCGGGCGAGGGGCAGCTGGTCGAGGTGGGCGCGCAGGTTGTCGCCGACCTTGCCCTTCACCTCGTCCGCCCGAGCCACGAGCGTGTCGAGGTCGCCGAACTCGTTCAGCCACTTGGCCGCGGTCTTGGGGCCGACCTTGGGAATCCCCGGCACGTTGTCCACGGGGTCGCCGGTGAGCGCCAGCAGATCGACGATCCGCTCGGGCCCGACCCCGAACTTCTCGCGCACGCCCTCCGGGTCGAGGGTGGACTCGGTCATGGTGTTCACGAGCGTCACGCGATCGCTCACGAGCTGGGCGAGGTCCTTGTCGGAGGTGGAGACGACCACTGGTCGCTCGGCCTCCGCGCGCCGGGCGAGGGTGCCGATCACGTCGTCGGCCTCCACGCCCTCGACGAGGAGCAGGGGCAGGCCCATGGCGCGCACGACGGCGCACAGGGGCTCGAACTGCGCCCGGAGCTCGTCGGGCATGGGCGGGCGGTTCGCCTTGTACTCGGCGTAGAGCTCGTCGCGGAAGGTCGGGCCGGAGGCGTCGAAGACCACCGCCACGGGGCTGTCCGGATACTCGCCGAGGAGCTTGCGCAGCATGGCCACGACGCCGCGGACCGCGCCCGTGGGCCGACCGTCGGAGGTCGAGAGGGGCGGCAGCGCGTGGAAGGCCCGGAAGAGGTAGGAAGATCCGTCGACGAGGATCAGCGGTTTCTCGTCCGCCATCTTTGGTGTCACCATGTCCGCGTGGGGTGTGGCGTCGTGCCGCGCTCCGGGAGCGGGGCGCCGGCTCACGGCGCCCCCCGAGGAAGGTCCGCATGCGCGCACCCGAGCCGAGCCGCCGCCGCTCGCCGGCGATCCCCGTCGGGATCCTCGCCAGCGTGCTCCTCGCCGCGACGGCCACCGCGGCGACCGAGGCCCCCGTGGTGGCACCCCGGGGGCAGGACGTGACCATCATCGAGGGCGAGGAACGGACGGTCTACGAATACCGCCAGAACGGTGAATTGCGCATGATCCGGGTCGAGCCCCGGCTCGGCCGCCCCTACTACCTCGTGCCGGCCGACGCCACGGAAGGATACGGCAATCTCGAGGAGGCCGACATGCTGGTCCCGAAGTGGATCCTGCTCGAGTTCTGAGCCTCCTTCCCGCCCGAATCCGTCCCCGCCGTCGCCCCGCGCAGCCGCGTCCATGAGCGAACGCATCGACGTCAGTCGTCCCCGTCTGGAGCTCCTCGTCGCGGCCTGGCCCGTGGGTCCCGTGATCGCGGCGGAGCGCATCACCCTCGGGATCGAGAACACCAACTACTTCGTGACCACCGTGGTCGGCGACACGGAGCGGGAGTGGGTGCTCACGCTCATGGCGCATCCGCCCACCCGCAGCGCCCTCGAGGTGCTCGATGCGGCGGACGCGGCGGGCCTGCCGGTGCCGGTGCCCGTGCGCGACGGCGCCGGACAGGCCACGCGCCCGATCCCCGGGGGCGGCTTCGCGCTCCTCGCGCCCCGGCTCCCGGGGCGCCATCCGGAGCGCCCGACCGCGCGGCAGTGCGCCGCCGCGGGACGGTTCCTGGCGCGACTGCACCGGGCGACCGCGTCCCTCGTCGCCCCGCCGCATCCGCGGAACGCCGACTGGATGCGCCTGCGCGCCGCCGTGCACCGGCCCCGGCTCGGCTTCCGGGAGCGGGATCTCCTCGCGGCCGCGGTCCACGGCCTCGCGACGCTGCAGGCCCGCGGGGACTGGCGCCGGCTGCCCCACGGCGTGGTCCACGGCGACCTGTTCCGGGACAACGCCCTCTTCGAGGAGGAACGGCTGACGGGGGTGATCGACTTCCACCACGCGGCGCAGGCGCCGCTGGCGTTCGATCTCGCGGTGGTCGCGGCGGACTGGTGCCGGAGCGCGGCCGGCGGCCTGGACCGGGAACGGATGCTCGCCCTGCTCCGGGCCTACGACCGCGAGCGAGCGCTCACCGCCCTCGAGCGGTGCTTCTGGCCGACCCTGCTCGTGCTCGCGGCCACGCGCTTCTGGATCGCGCGGCTCGACTCCCCCCGGAAGCCGCCGGAGGAGCTCCGGGACCTCACGGCCACGCTGCTGCGCCACCCGCCGCTGCTCGAGCCCGCCCTGGTGGTGTGATCGGTACCCGGATCCGGTCACCGGATCACGGTACCGGGACCCGGCTCAGCGCGCCTCGAGCACGAACACGGAGAACAGCGCCTCGGGGTCGCTCCAGTGCCGCAGGGCCTCGAAGCCGGCCCGCGCCGCGAGCGCCGTGAACTCCTCCGGGTCGTACTTGTAGGAGTTCTCCGTGTGGATCCGTTCGCCCGCCTCCACGGCGACCTCGAGGTCCCCGAGACGGAACCGGTGCGCCTCCCGGGCGACGAGATGCATCTCCACGCGACCCGCTTCCGGGTCGTAGAAGGCGACGTGGTCGAAACGCTCCGGGTCGACGTCGCCGCCGAGGACACGCCGCAGGTGCACCAGCACGTTGCGGTTGAAGGTGGCGGTGACGCCCTCGGCGTCGTCGTAGGCCGCCTCCAGCCGCCGCCGGTCCTTGCGCCGGTCCACGCCGAGGAGCAGCCGGCTGCCGGCGCCGAGCGTGCCGTGGACGCGGCCGAGGAACGCCTCGGCGGCACTCCGCTCGAAGTTGCCGATGCTGCTCCCGGGGAAGAAGCCGGCGATGGAGAGCGCCGGATCGCGCCAGGGAAGCTCGAAGGGGCGACTGTAGTCCACGCACACGGCGTGGATCTCCAGTTCCGGATCGTGGGCGGCGAGCCGTCGCGCGGCGTCGAGCAGGTGGTCCCGGGAGATGTCGAGGGGCATGTACACGCGGGGCCGGAGGCCGTCGAGGAGCAGGCGGATCTTCCGACTGGAGCCGCTCCCGTACTCCACCAGCTGGGTCTCGCGCCCGAGCAGGGCGGCGATCTCCGGCAGGCGGGCCTCGAGGATCGAGATCTCCGTGCGCGTCGGGTAGTACTCGGGCAGGCGCGTGATCGCCTCGAAGAGCTCCGAGCCGCGCTCGTCGTAGAAGAACTTCGGGGACAGGCGCTTCGGCATCGCCGAGAGCCCGGCCCGGACCTCCTCGCGCACGTCCGCGAGCTCGGGCTTCAGGTCGTGGAGGACGACGCGGTCCGTCCCGTCCGTGGGCGCGGAGGACGCCGCGGCGTCTCCGGCGGGGTCGAGGGCTTCCTTCTCAACGGTCCTCTGCAAGACGCACTCCCGTGAACTGCCAGCGATCGCCCGCGTAGAAGAAGTTCCGGTAGCTCGTGCGCACGTGGGCGGCGGCGGTGGCGCAGGAACCGCCCCGGAGCACGAGCTGATTGCACATGAACTTGCCGTTGTACTCGCCGAGCGCGCCCGGCAGGGGCCGGTAGCCCGGATAGGACTGGTAGGCGCTCGTGGTCCATTCCCACTGGTTCCCGAGGAGCGCCCGGGGACCGGCGCCTTCGCCGAGGCTCGAGTCGGGAACGGGGTGGAAGTTGCCCGACTCCACGAAGGCGCCGGCGGGTGCGGTCGGCGTGCTGCGCGCGGCGTGCTCCCACTCCGCCTCCGTGGGCAGGCGCGCGCCCACCCAGCGGGCGTAGGCGTCGGCCTCGTAGAAGGAGAGGTGCGTCACCGGCGCGTGGGGATCGACCGGGCGCGGACCGGCGAGCGTGTACTCGACCCAGCGGCCGTCGTCGCCCCGCTCCCAGTACATCGGTGCCCGCGGCGCGTCCGGCGCTCCGCGCCAGCTCCAGCCGTCGGAGAGCCAGAGTTCGGGCCGCTCGTAGCCGCCGTCCTCGAGGAAGGCGAGGAACTCGCCGCAGGTCACGCAGCGGTCCGCGAGCGCGAAGGGCGCGAGCCAGACGCGGTGCGCGGGGGTCTCGTTGTCGAAGGCGAAGGCGTCCCGGTCCGCGCCGGCCTCCGGCGGGTCGATCCCGAGTTCCACGAGTCCGCCGTCGAAGGTCGTGAACGCCAGCGGCGTCGGCGTGCCCGCGGGCGCCGGGCGCGCATCCCCGTGGACCGGTCGGAGCGGATTCGTGCCGAAGGCGACCTTGAGGTCCGTGAGCAGCAGCTCCTGGTGCTGCTCCTCGTGGTGCAGGCCGAGGACCGTCCGCCGGAGCACCTCCGGATCGTCCGTCGTCGCGAGGAGCTCGCCCATGGCCGCGTCGACGGTGGCGCGCCAGGCGCGCACCTCCTCGAGCGTCGGCCGCGAGAGGGTCCCGCGCTTCGTGCGCGGGAACTGGGCGCCGACGCTGTTGTAGTAGCTGTTGAAGAGGTACTCGAAGCGCGGATGGAAGACCGTGTAGCCGGACGCGAAGGGGCGCAGCAGGAAGGTCTCGAAGAACCAGGTGGTGTGCGCGAGGTGCCACTTCGGGGGGCTGGCGTCGTCCATGGGCTGGACGCCGTAGTCCTCGACCTCGAGCGGTGCGGTCAGGGCCTCCGTGCGCGCGCGCACGCGGCCATAGGCCTCCGCCAGCGGGACCCCTGGGGTCTCGGCGGTGCTCGCCGTCGCTCCGTGCTGGCTGTCCCGGGTCGGCGCGGCGTGCGGCACGTCGCTCCCCCTTGTGGCCGAGACTCAGTATGGGCAGTCGCGCGGGCCCGTGGCAAACCGACCGCGGTCGGTCGCGCCGTCAGCGGCGCGCCTGCAGGGTCCGCCAGGCGGTGACGATCTGCTGCGGCGTGTGGGGCATGCGGATCAGCCCCTCGTAGTCACCGCGCGGATTGAAGATCACGAGGTTGCCCGTGTGATCCATGGTGTAGCCCTCGCCGTCGGGCTCCGGGACCTTCGCGTAGGCGACGCTGACCTGGGCGGCGAGGCGGGCGATCTCCTCGGGATCGCCGGTCGCGCCCTCGAAGTCCGGATGGAAGTAGGGCACGTACTCGGCGAGGACCTCGGGCGTGTCGCGCTCCGGATCGACCGTGACGAGGAGCCCCTCGAAGGCGTCGGCCTCACCCGCCTCGGCGAGCTGGCGCCGCGCGTTGCCGAGCACCGACAGCGTGACGGGGCAGATGTCCGGGCAGTTCGTGAAGCCGAAGTAGGCGAGGGTCCAGTGCCCCTCGAGATCGCCGTTGGTGAAGGGCTCGCCCTCGTCGTCGACGAGTTCGAAGGGCGCGACCTCCCGCGGCGTGGGCAGCAGGACGATCCCGAGCTCGCGCAGCTGCTCGTCCGTGGGCAGCGGATCCCGGAGCATGTTGTTCACGAACAGGGCGAGCACGAGGAGCATGAACGCCACGCACGCGAGGAGCGTGTTGCGCACGCCGGGAGCCATCAGGCGAGCACGGACCGGAGCGCTTCCGTCGTGTACTGCGGCAGCAGGTAGTGGTCCACCAGGAGCACCACGAACAGCAGCATCAGGTAGACGATGGAGTAGCGGAAGGTCTCCATCGGCGCGCGCGGGTCCCGGCCGATCAGGAGCACGACGGCCCAGTAGAGGAACACCGCGCCGAGGGCGACGGCGCCCGCCAGGTAGAGCCAGCCGCTCATGCCGATGGCGAAGGGCAGGAGCGTGATCGCGAACATGATCAGCGTGTAGAAGAGGATGTGCCAGCGCGTGTAGCGGTCGCCGTGGGTCACCGGGAGCATGGGCATGCCGATGCCCGCGTACTCCTCCTTCTTGTCGATGGCGAGCGCCCAGAAGTGCGGCGGCGTCCACGCGAAGATGATGAGCACGAGGAGCAGGCCGCCCGGCTCGATCGTCCCGGTGATCGCGGTCCAGCCGAAGAGCGGCGGGGCCGCCCCGAAGAGACCGCCGATGACGATGTTCTGTGGCGTGGCGCGCTTGAGCCAGAGCGTGTAGACGAGGCCGTAGCCGACCCAGGACGCGAGGTTGAGCCACGCCGTGAGCGGATTCACGAAGGCGAGCAGGACGATCATGCCCAGCACGCCGGTGGCGCCGGCGAAGGCCACGCCGCGGCCGAAGGGCACCCGGCCCGCGGCCACGGGACGGTGCTGCGTGCGGGCCATGCGCGCGTCGATGCGGGCGTCCGCGAGATGGTTCACGGCGGCCGCCGAGCCGGCCACGAGGGCGATGCCGACGAGGGACGCGAGGAAGGGTGCCAGCGGCGGAAAGTCCGGCGTCGCCAGGAACGAACCCACGGCCGCGCACAGGAGCATGAGCATGACCACGCGGGGCTTGCAGAGCTCGTAGTAGTCGCGCCAGGAGAGGGGGACGGAGGCGCTGGCGGCGTAGGTCTGGCTCATCCGGGCGCACCGCGGGTGGCGACGAGGAGGCGGTAGTTTACCGATACGACCGTGAGCAGCAAGGCGGCTCCGACGGCGTTGTGCGCCGTCGCCACGGGCAGCGGCAGGGCCCAGACGACGTTGCCGATCCCGAGCCCGAGCTGCAGCGCGAGCACCCCCGCGAGGACGGTGCCGAAGCCACGCAGCTCCGGCGAACGGAGCAGGCGGAAGGCGAGCACGCCGGCCACGAGCGCCACCAGGAGCGCGCCGAGGCGGTGCGTGAAGTGGATCGCCACGCGCCCCTCGCCGTAGAGGTTGCCGCCGAGGTAGTTCGGGCCGATCTCCTGCGTGAGATCGAAGCCGTGGGCGAAGTCGGCGTCCGGGACCCACACCCCCTGGCAGGTGGGAAAGTCCGGGCAGGCCAGGGCCGCGTAGTTGGAGCTGACCCAGCCGCCGAGGGCGATCTGCAGCACCACCGCCACGAAGGCGACGGCGGCCAGGGGCACGAGCCCCTGCAGCCGGTCCGCGACCCCCGCCGCGGCCCGGGGCACGCGCCAGCCCTGGCGGAGCGTCAGGAGCCAGAGCAGCGTGAGCGTCGTGAACCCCCCGAGCAGGTGGGCGGTGACGACCTGGGGCCAGAGCTTCAGGGTCACGGTCCAGGCGCCGAAGGCACCCTGGAGCAGCACCATGGCGACCAGGGCGAGGGGAAGCCCGAGGGGCAGCGCGTTCCGGTCCAGGGTCGGGTCCCGGCGCCGCAGGAGGGCGACGCCCGCGATGCCGAGGATCAGCACGCCGAGGGTGCCGGCGAAGTAGCGGTGGATCATCTCCGGCCAGGCCTTGTCCGCCTCGAAGGGCGCGTCCGGGAACCGGAGCTCGGCGACGCCGACCTCCTCGGGACGGTCGGGCACGGAAAGGAAGCCGTAGCAGCCGGGCCAGTCCGGACAGCCGAGGCCGGCGTCCTCCAGACGGGTCCAGGCGCCGAGGATCACGACCACCGCGGCGAAGGCGGTGGCGAAGGCGGCGAGACGGAAACCGGGCTTGCGGTCGGGGATCAAGGAGGCCTCCCGCGGGGTCAGCCGATGTTCGACAGGCGCAGCACGCGCCGGAGGTCGGACAGCAGCGGTTCCCCGATCTGGTCCAGCCCGTGGACGAAGACGACGTTGCCGAGGGGATCGACGGTGAGCACGGCGAGCTCCGGGAGCCCGGAGTCGCGCAGGGGCGCGTCGCCGCCGAGCAGCTCGG
>JAZBPF010000604.1:0-4947 GCA_036351515.1 Pseudomonadales bacterium
ATGAAACCGATGCGTGCGGACCGTCAAGATTCCGGCTGTGGGAGGTGCCGAGGGGTCGGCGCCCGGACGCAGCGGAGTCGAGAACATGTCCGAGGAACTGAGCATGGTGCTGCCGAACCAGCAGGGAAGCACGGAGCCGGTCGCGGCGGGGGATGCCGGAGGCCGGGTCGTGGTGATCGACGAGGACCGGGACCGGGCGCTCTGGATCAAGTCCGTGCTCACTTCCCTCGACTACGAATCCGAGACCGTCGTCCCCCACGCGGACGTCGAGCCCCGCGGCGAGACCCCGCTGCTGGCCATCGTCGGCGAGGCGGACCGGGGCCGCGAGCTCCTCGCGCGCATCGAATGGGCCCGTGGCCAGTTCGGCGACTGCCCCGTGTGCGTGGTCGGGGAGGGCGAGGAGGGCACCGACTCGCTGCCCGACGCCCTCGCGGACCGCGTGGTCGGCTGCCTCGCCCATCCGGTGCGCTTCCTCGACCTCACGCGCCTGCTCCAGCAGGCCCGCACCTTCCGCCGCGGGCAGGAAGTGCGGCCCAGGAAGCGCCAGCCGGATCTCTTCCGCTCCCTCGTGGGCACGAGCGCCGGCATCCGCGCCGTGCGGACCTTCATCGAGCGGGCCGCGCCGACGGACGCCACGGTGCTGATCACCGGCGA
The DNA here is from genome assembly GCA_036351515.1 of Pseudomonadales bacterium. Lineage (GTDB taxonomy): Bacteria > Pseudomonadota > Gammaproteobacteria > Pseudomonadales > Azotimanducaceae > JAZBPF01. Next base: position 655 of record JAZBPF010000604.1, read on the forward strand.
GACCGGCACCGGCAAGGAAGTGGTCGCCCGCAACATCCACTACGCCTCGGACCGCCGCGACGCGCCCTTCGTGGCCGTGAACTGCGGGGCGATCCCCTACGACCTGCTCGAGTCCGAGCTCTTCGGTCACGAGAAGGGGGCCTTCACGGGCGCGGTCACCGCCCGCAAGGGCCGCTTCGAGCTCGCCGAGGGAGGCACCCTCTTCCTCGACGAGATCGGCGACATGCCGCTGATGATGCAGGTGAAGCTCCTGCGCGTGCTCCAGGAACGCTGCTTCGAGCGCGTGGGCGGCCACAAGAGCATCCCCGCGGACGTGCGCGTCATCGCCGCCACGCACCGCAACCTCGAGGAGCTGATCCAGGCCGGCAAGTTCCGCGAGGACCTGTACTACCGGCTCCACGTGTTCCCCATCGAGATGCCGCCCCTGCGCGAGCGCGGCTCCGACCTGCCGCTGCTCATCGACGACCTGCTGGCGCGGCTGCGCGCCGCCGGCGGGGCGACGATCCAGCTCACGGCCGGTGCCCTCGAGCTGCTCGCCGCCTATCCCTGGCCGGGCAACGTCCGCGAGCTCTCGAACCTCCTCGAGCGTCTGACGATCCTCCATCCCTACGGCCGCGTGGACGTGCGCGACCTGCCCCGGAAGTACCTCGAGTGGGCGGGCATCGACGTGGAGGAGCTGCCGCCGGCGGAGGTGTCCGAGGCTGCCGCGGCGCCGGAGGCGCTGCTCAACGCCGCGAATCCGGTGCTGCCGCCGGAGGGTGTGGACCTGAAGAACTATCTCGCCGAACTCGAGGTGAACCTGATCCGCCAGGCCCTCGCCCAGTCCGACGGGGTCGTGGCCCACGCCGCCTCGCTCCTCGGCATGCGGCGCACGACGCTCGTCGAGAAGATGCGCAAGTACGCGATCCGCGCCGAATGATCCTCCAGCGCCCGGCGCGCCTCGCGCCGGGCGCTCGATCCACCCGCCACCGTCCCGCCGGCTCGCGCCTCGCCGCTCCGTCCCGCCGGAGTCTTGACGCCACCCCGGCTTGCCTCGGCAAATCGTTGTACGAGCGGGAAATTTCCGAATGGCACGGCCCGTGCAGCGTCTTCCCCCGACGACGGACCGCCGACGCGGCCAGGACGACGGAGCCCGAGCATGAGCGACATGGCGATCAACCAGGTGCTGGCGCAGATGCGCGCCATGGCGGTCCAGGCCGCCGGCGGTGCGGAGGCGACGACCGCGGCCGGCGCAGCCGGTGCGCCCCCCGGGGGCTTCGCCCAGCTCCTGAAGTCCTCCCTCGACGCCGTGAACACGGAGCAGCAGCGCTCCGGCGCGGTGACGGAGGCCTTCGTGCGCGGCGACCCGGGCGTGAGCCTGCCGCAGGTGATGATCGCGCAGGAGAAGGCGTCGCTCGCCTTCGAGGCGGTCTCGCAGACGCGCAACCGGCTGCTCTCCGCCTATCGCGACATCATGAGCATGCCGCTCTGACCCAGGCCCGCTGAAGGCTCTGATCCCAGCCCGCTGAAGGCTCTGACCCCGGCCCGCTGAAGCAAGGAACTCCCCATGGCAGGAACGGAAGTGGCGACCCTCGGCAACGGCGACCTCGGCGCGCGCCTGCAGGCCGTCTCGAGCCTCCCGGCGGTCCGGCAGGTCGGCCTCCTCGTGGGCCTCGCAGCGGCCGTGGCCATCGGCGTCGGCGCCGTGCTCTGGGCCCAGGAGCCCACCTGGCGCCAGCTCCACGCGGACCTGCCGCTCGTGGAACAGGGCCGGGTCCTCGACGCCCTCGGCGCGGCGGGCATCGACTACCGGCTCGGCGCCGGCGGCAACGCGGTGATGGTGCCGGCGGAGGACCTCTACCGCGCCCAGATGCAGCTCGCCCAGCAGGGCCTGCCCGAGTCGGCGCCCACGGGCTACGAGCTCCTCGACCAGGACACGGGCTTCGGCGCCAGCCGGCGCATGGAGAGCGCCCGCTTCCAGCGCGCCCTCGAGGGTGAGCTCACGCGCTCCATCGAGAGCCTGCGCAACGTGCGCAGCGCCCGCATCCACCTCGCCCTGCCCGAGCGTTCCGTGTTCCTGCGCGAGCGCACGCCGCCGTCCGCGTCCGTGGTGCTGAACCTCTACGCCGGCCGCTCGCTCACGGACGGGCAGATCGAGGGCATCCGCCATCTCGTCGCCGCCAGTGTCCCGGAGCTCGCGAGCACGAGCGTCACCGTGCTCGACCAGAACGGCCGCCTGCTCTCGCCGCCCGAGGACGACGCGCCGACGGCCGTCTCCGGACGCCATCTCGCGCTCACGCGCGAGCTCGAGACGACCCTCGTCGACCGCATCGAGGCGATCCTCGCCCCCATCGTCGGCGCCGACGGCGTCCGGGCCCAGGTGGCGGCGGACCTCGACTTCACGCGCATCGAGACCACGAGCGAGATCTACGACCCCGAGGCCCGGGGCGACGGCTTCGTGCGCAGCGAGCGCCTGCAGAACCGCACCCGCGACGGCGAGGGGCCCAACGGCGTCCCCGGCGCCCTCACGAACCAGCCGCCGGAAGCCGGCGTCGCCGATCCGAACGGCGCCGTGGATCCCGCCGGCGCGGCGGCGAACGGTGCGGCGCCGCAGACGCTCTCGAGCGACGTCACGCGCAACTACGAGATCGACAAGCGCATCGAGTACGCGCGCTCCGCGCCCGGCCGGGTCCGGCGCCTGTCCGTCGCCGTGGTCGTGGACCAGCTCCCGGCCGCGGCTGCGGAGGATCCGGAGGCGGGGCCCCAGCCCCGCACGCCGGAGGAGCTCGCGCGCCTCGAGGCCCTGATCCGCGAGGCCGTGGGCTTCGACGCCGCCCGCGGGGACACGATCTCCGTCACCGAGGCGGCCTTCGCACGCCCCGAGGCGCCCGTGGTGGAGGAGGCCGGCGTGCCCCTCTGGGAGCAGCCCTGGCTCTGGAGCGGCCTGCGCCAGCTCCTCGGCGCCACGGTGGTGATCGTGCTTCTGCTCACGGTGCTCCGCCCCTTCCTGAAGTCCCTCGCGACGCTGCCGCCCCAGGACGTGCGCGCCTCGCTGCAGCCGGTCGCCGCCGGCGCCCCGGGCGCGGCGCCGGCGAGCCTGCCGGCCCCCGGCGCCCCCGGCCAGGCGCTGCCCGCGCCCGCCGGCGTCTCCGCGGAGGAGCGGCTGAACCAGGCCCGGAGCCTCGCCACCGAGGATCCGCGGCGCGTCGCGCAGCTGACCCGCGCATGGATGGAAAGCGATGGCTGAGCCACAGACCGCGCCCCCGGCGCGCAAGCTTCCCGGCCCCGAGCGGGCCGCGGTGCTCCTCATGAGCCTCGGCGAGGAAGCCGCCGCCGAGGTCATGCGCTACCTCTCGCCGAAGGAGGTGCAGAAGGTCGGCGCCGCCATGGCGACGCTCGGGAGCATCACCCGGGCGCAGATGAACGCCGTGCTCGAGGAATTCGAGCAGGCCGTCGAGGAGCAGACCAACCTCGGCGTCGGCGCCGACGACTACCTGCGCAAGGTGCTCGTGAACGCCCTCGGGGAGCAGCGCGCCGAGAGTCTCATCAGCCGCATCTTCCGCAACGGTTCCGGCAGCGGCATCGAGTCCCTGAAGTGGATGGACGCCCGTGCGGTGGCGGAGATCATCCGCCTCGAGCATCCGCAGATCATCGCCATCGTGCTCTCGCACCTCGATCCCGACCACGCCGCCGAGGTGCTGGGTCTGCTCCCGCAGAACCTCGTGAGCGACATCCTCATGCGCATCGCGACGCTGGACGTGATCCAGCCCGACGCCCTCGCGGAGCTCGACGAGATCCTGGAACGCCAGTTCTCCGGCGCCCAGCAGGTGCGCACCGCCGGCAATTCCGGCGTCAAGGGGGCCGCGGACATCCTGAATTTCCTGGAGTCGGCCCTGGAGGAGAAGACCCTCGAGGAGATCGGCGGCATCGACGCCGAGCTCGCGACGAAGATCCAGGACTCCATGTTCGTGTTCGCGAACCTCGCGGACCTCGACGACCGCAGCATCCAGGCGCTGCTCCGCGAGACGGAGACCGAGATGCTCCTCGTGGCCCTCAAGGGCGCCGACGCGGACCTGCGCGAGAAGGTGCTGAAGAACATGTCCAAGCGCGCGGCGGAGACGCTCCGCGAGGACCTCGAGGCCCGAGGCCCGGTGCGGGTCTCCGACGTGGAGACGGCGCAGAAGGAGATCCTGGCCGTCGCCCGGCGCATGGCCGAGGCCGGCGAGATCGCGCTCGGCGGCGGGGGAGGGGACGAGTTTGTCTGAGGTCGTGCGCCTCCAGGACGCGGACGTCTGCCGCCGCTGGCAGGCCCCG